>JBGCFK010000265.1:0-22871 GCA_045106875.1 Paracoccaceae bacterium
CCACCCGTCTTGTCGGGCTTGGCCTGAAGGACATCGTCGCGGTTGCCACGCGCGACGCGGTCCTCGTCGCCGACATGAAGCGAACCCAGGATGTCCGCCTCGCTGTCGATGCCCTGAAAGCCGAAGGCGCGCCACAGGCCACCGAGTTTCCCCGCTGCTACCGCCCATGGGGCTGGTATGAAACCCTCGCGCTGGGCACGCGATTTCAGGTCAAGCAGATCATGGTCAAACCAGGCGGGCAGTTGTCCCTGCAAAGCCATGTCCACCGGGCCGAGCATTGGGTCGTGGTCGCCGGTACCGCAAAAGTGACGGTGGACAAAGACGAACGCCTTTTGGGCGAGAATCAATCTGTCTACATCCCGTTGGGTGCCGTCCACCGACTTGAAAACCCCGGCAAGGTCGAGTTGCATTTGATCGAAGTGCAGTCCGGTGCATATCTGGGCGAGGATGATATCGTGCGCTACGAGGACGTATACGCACGCGCATGAACAGAATGCATCTGCGGTAAGTGACCATGGATGCATCCAACGCGAGAACGGAGACAGAATGCCCCTTCCAATCACGGCGATTTTCGCAGGTGCGCTGGCCCTTTGGCTGACTGTGCTGCAGTTCAAGGTCGTGGGCTTCAGGCGCGGGCAGAAAGTCTCGTTGGGCGATGGTGGTGATGAGATGGGTGAGCGGTTGATCCGCGCGCACGCAAACGCCAGCGAGACGATCCCGATCTTTCTAATTCTGATGGCGGCTTCGGAATCTCTGGGCACGCCTGGATGGGTGCTGTTCTGCATCGGCGGTCTGTTCCTGGCAGGCCGCATCATCCACGGGGTGCATTTCTTCAAGATCCGCGACGGCTTTGGCCTGCGTTTCTACGGTATGGTGATGACTTTGATTGCGACCTTGGCCATGGCTATTGGTGCGATCGGTCACGGGCTGGCGGGGCTGTGAGCATGACTGATCTGGATATCGCGGAACACTTGCTATCGGCGGCAAAGGCGGCCGGGGCCGACCAGGCGGACGCTCTGGTAGCGGTCGAGACTTCATTGGGTATCGGCGTTTCTGGCGGCGAGCTGGAAGAGGCAGAGCGCTCCGAAGGCCGGGATGCAGGTCTCCGCGTCATGATTGGCGGACGGCAGGCTTGCGTTTCTGGTTCTGATGCCTCGCCTGCTGCGCTGACGGCAATGGCAGAACGTGCAGTTGCTTTGGCACGCGAGGCGCCCGAAGACCCCTATGTTGGTCTGGCTGACGCATCCCAAACCGGCGGCCATGTCGATCCCGGCACACTGGATCTGGCCGATCCAAGCACGGCCCCCGATCCAGAGACTCTTGAAGCGCTGGCTCTCGAAGCCGAAGCCGCTGCTATGGCAGTCAATGGTGTGACACAGGTCGAGCAGGCGAGCGCCAGCTATGGCGCGTCGCATGTCACCATTGCGCAATCCAACGGCTTTTCGGGTTCCTACCCCCGCACTTCCATGGGAATTGGCGTCTCTGCCATCGCGGGTGAAGGCCTTGGCCGCGAGCGTGACTATGCTGGCGAGTCCCGCCGTTTCCGCGCGGACCTGCCGACGCCCGAATGGCTCGGCAAGCGGGCCGGCGAACGTGCCATTGCGGCGCTCAATCCGCGCAAACCGCCGGGCGGCGCAGTTCCGGTGCTCTATGACGAGCGGATCGCTGCGGGGCTGTTCATGCACATGCTCTCGGCCGTAAACGGGTCCTCTATCGCACGTGGATCAAGCTGGCTCATGGAGGCCATGGACACCCAGATCCTGCCCGAGGGGCTCGATGTGGTTGAAGACCCGCTGATCGTACGTGGCCCGGCTTCACGCCCGTTCGATGCCGAGGGTATCGCATCCCAGCGTCGCCCCCTTGTCGAGAACGGTGTACTGAAGCGCTGGATCCTCGACTGTGCGTCCGCGCGCAAGTTGGGCCTTCAGACCACAGGTAATGCGAGGCGCGGCACTGGTGGGCCACCCTCGCCCGGCTCGACCAATATCCGTGTGACCCAAGGCACTCAGTCCCGTGACGAGATGATCCGCGATATGGGCACGGGCCTCCTGATCACCTCGCTGATCGGGTCGTCAATCAACGCGAACACAGGCGACTACAGCCGCGGCGCGTCCGGTTTCTGGGTCGAGGGCGGTGAAATCGCCTATCCGGTCAACGAGATCACTGTTGCAGGCAAACTGCCAGACATGCTGAAGACCTTCCGGTTGGCCGATGACGCTGACCCGTTCCGCGGCATCTCGGTTCCTTCAGTGCTGGTCGAAGGATTAACGGTTGGCGCCTGACCTGACCACGGACCCCGCCGAAGATACCCGACTGCTGCTGGATGCGGCAGTGACGGCGGGTGAGATCGCCATGAAGCATTTCCGCACAGATGTGGAGACGTTCCGCAAGGGCGATGACAGTCCCGTCACCGCTGCCGATCTGGAGATCAACGAAATGCTTGCGGCACGGCTGCCGCAATCCCGCCCCGGCTATGGTTGGTTGAGCGAAGAAACCGAGGACAGCGCCGCGCGGCTGTCCGCCGATCATGTGTTCATCATTGATCCGATCGACGGCACACGTTCGTTCATCGCAGGCGAGGAGGGGTTTTCGATTGCCATGGCCGTGGCCAGGCGGGGCCGCGTGACCTCGGCGGTTGTACATCTGCCAGCGCGAGAAGAGACCTTCGCCGCGACGCTCGGCGCAGGCGCCACCAAGAACGGCGCGCTCATCGCAGCCTCTTTGGTACAGGATCCCGCACAGGCAACCGTGCTGACCGCGCGCAAACAGATGGAGCCTGACCACTGGCTGGGCGGTGTGCCGCCAATGACCCGGCATTTCCGGTCCTCGCTGGCATGGCGCATGTGTCTGGTCGCCGAGGGCCGTTTCGATACCATGCTGACTTTCCGTGACGCGTGGGAGTGGGATATCGCCGCGGGCGCCCTCATCGCATCCGAAGCAGGAGCGCTTGTCACCAATGGTCAGGGCGGTGTGCTGGACTTCAATGCCCCCGGCGCACAGCAACCCGGTGTCATCGCTGCGCCCTCAGATCTGCACGCACGTCTTCTATCCCACCGTCTTGGAAGTTGACCCGCGTCTTACCAACGCTATGGTGCGCCGCGACAACGGGGACCAGAAGGAGCCGGCAATGACCACCAAACTGCACCTCGTCTTCGGCGGAGAATTGACAGACCCGCAGGTGAACGAGTTTCGCGATCCTGACAATATCGACGTAGTCGGTGTCTTTCCCAGCTATGCCAAGGCCCATGCTGCATGGAAAGATGCCGCCATGCGCAGTGTCGACAATGCGCATACGCGGTACTTTATCGCGCACCTCCATCGTCTGCGCGATGAGGAGACGGAAGGCAGCGCCGAGGGCAGCGCTATCGAGACCTAACGCATGGCCGGGGGGGTGTCCGGCAAACGGGACCGGATCGGTGATCGGCTTGGGCGCTGGGTTCGGCAGTCCCGCACCGGGCAATGGCTGGGCGCGACGCTGGGTGCTCTGTATATCCGGTTGGTGTTGATCACCACGCGGTGGGAAGTCCTTGGCCGCGATCACTACGATACCGCAGTTGCCAGGGGCGGCGGTCTGATCGGTGCAACCTGGCACGGACGTCTCTGTCTTGCGCCCTTCTGGGCACCGCCCCGTCGGCAAGTCGTGGGTATGATCTCAGCCAATCGTGACGGCGACCTGATCGCTGGTGTACTCAGCAGATTTGGCGTTACTGCTGTGCGTGGATCTTCCTATGACCACCAGAAACGCCGGGACAAGGGCGGTGCGCAGGCTTTGACGGGAGCTGAAGATGCGCTGGCTGCAGGCAATGTGCTGGTCATCACGCCCGACGGCCCACGCGGCCCCCGAATGCGCGCGGAACCTGGCGTCGCTTTGTTGTCCGCACGCACCGGCACGCCCGTATGCCCAATCGGGTTCTCGACCGAAAGGGGCCGGGTGCTCCGCAGTTGGGACCGCTTCCTGATCCCCATGCCCTTTGGCCGCGGTGTCCAGATCGCAGGGCCCGTTCTGATGCCTCCTGCCCATGCCGCGCCCGAATTGGTCGAGGCCTTTCGCCTCGAGATCGAGGATGCCCTAACCGCCATCACCGCGGAGGCCGACCGGATCTGCAACCGAACCCCGGTTGAACCGGCAGCGCACGCAAGCTGATGGGCTCGCTTGCGCTCTTCGCCTATCTGGCTGCATCACGGCTTGCCGGAGTGTTGGCGCCGACCCTGCTGCGCAAGCGGATGCATCGTGGCAAGGAAGACCCGGCCCGCCTTGGCGAGCGACTTGGCCTTGCGGGCATGGAAAGACCCAAGGGGCAACTGATCTGGCTACATGGTGCCAGTGTCGGAGAGGCCATGTCGCTGCTTCCCCTGATCCGGGCTTTGCACGCACGCGTGGACGCCTGCGTGCTGCTGACGACAGGGACAGTGACTTCAGCCAATCGTATTGGCGATCTCCTGCCCATGGGCGCTATCCACCAATATGTCCCCGTGGACACTTCAAACGCAGTCCGGGGTTTTCTCGATCACTGGCAGCCGGATCTGGCAATCTGGGCCGAAAGCGAGCTTTGGCCCCGCCTCGTCGTCGAAACTTCCCGACGCGGCATTCCCATGGCCATGGTCAATGCACGACTGTCGGCCAGGAGTCATGCGAGGTGGCAGAAAGCGCCTGCTATGGCACGGACGCTGCTCTCAACGTTTGATCTGATCCTCGCACAAGATCACGAGACCGTCGCGCGGCTTTCAGATTTCGACACTGATGCGCATTTCGTTGGGAATCTGAAAGCCCTGGTCGAGATGCCCGACCCGGATGCAGATACTCTCGAAAGGTTTCGTGCGGCCATCGGTGACCGGCCGGTCTGGTTGGCGGCCTCGACCCATGAAGGCGAGGAAGATGATCTGCTGCAGTTGCAGTGTGCGGTCGGACCCAACGCCAATGGACTGATGATCCTAGCACCACGCCACCCTGAACGGGCTGACAAGATCGCCGTGCTCATTCGCTCCAAGCGCCTCACCATGGCAAGGAGGTCGGCAGGCGAGATGCCGTCGGCCGAAACGCACGTCTATCTCGCCGACTCGCTGGGCGAGATGGCGCTTTGGTATGCTCTCGCCTCGGTCACATTTGTCGGCGGATCCTTTGTCGAGAAGGGAGGCCACACGCCGTTCGAGCCCATCGCCGCTCGGTCTGTCGTCATGCACGGCCCACATGTCGATAACTTTGCGCCTGCCTATGCAGCATTGAACAAAGCTCATGCCGTCTGGCTCTTTGAGAACAGCTACGTCGCCGCAGAGGGGCTGGACCGTTTGCTGACGGACCCAGTGGCGCGGGCGCGTCTGAACGAAGCGGCATTTGACGTTCATGCCAGCTTGAAACCCGCTGTCGATGCGATGGCCGCTCAGTTGCTCGAGTTGATGGAGGCCCGGCCATGAAGGCTCCGGGCTTCTGGTCCAACCCGCCCGACCGTCCGGGATGGCAGGCATCTGCTCTCGCGCCACTCGCCATGATCTGGAAGCACGTGACGGCCCGGCGGATCGCGCGAGGCGGTGCTGTGGAGGTTGGCGCACCAGTGCTCTGCATCGGCAATCTGACTGCGGGCGGCACGGGCAAGACCCCGATGGTCGCAGCACTTATGGCACGCCTCTCGCAGCAAGGCATCGTCGCCCATGTGGTCAGCCGCGGTTATGGCGGCACAATCGCGGGCCCTCATCTGGTCGATCCGCTGGAGGATACTGCCGCGGATGTGGGCGATGAGCCCCTGATGCTGGCTGCGCGAGGGCTTGTCTGGGTGGCCAAGGACAGGATTGCAGGGGCCAAGGCAGCTGTCGCTGGCGGCGCAAAACTGATCCTGCTGGATGACGGTTTCCAGAATCCGGGCCTGCACAAGGACGGCGCGATTGTGATGATCGACGCAGGCGCCGGCTTTGGCAATGGGCACATTATTCCGGCCGGGCCTCTGCGCGAACCAATTGCGGACGGTCTTGCTCGCGCGGACCTCGCTGTGCTGATCGGAGCCGACTCGGAGATCGCCAAAGTACAGCAGTTGTGGCCCGCGCTGGACGCACTCCCGAACATCGAGGCGTGCCTCGCGCCTGTGCAAACCGGTTTGCCAATCTCCGGAGAGGACGTCATTGCCTTTGCCGGGATCGGGCGACCGGCGAAGTTCTTCGATACCCTGCGCGGGATGAACGCCAACCTGATCGCCACCCATGGCTTCCCGGATCATCACGCCTACGCGCCAAAGATCATTCGCAGGCTGATCGCCGAGGCACGCGCACGGGACGCCATGCTCGTGACAACGGAAAAGGACGCAGTGCGACTGCCCGCGTCCCTGCGTCCCGAAGTTCTGACCATTCAGGTCGATCTAGAGCCGGCAGACTGGGCGCCAATCGACGCGCTGGTCAGCCGGCTTGTTGGCGCGTAGATCGTGCACCAATGCCCAGCAACACTACTGCATACGGTAATCTTGCGGCGGGAAGAACGCAGCATCCTGTTCCTCGAGCGTGGCCGTATGACATTCGTGGCAGAACACCATCTTCTCGGATTTGTTTCCACCTGAACGTTGGAACTTCCCGTTCGGGAACAGGCGCGTATAGACCCAGCCAACGGGGGCAGCGTCGGCAGCGACTTTCTCCATCAGGAATAGCGGACCCGCGTTTGATCTCGCCCTTCTTGGTCACGCGGAAGCTCTCCTAGGCGAAGATCGTACCCACGGCGAACTTGGCACCGTCCAAGTCTTCCGACTTGGTGTAGAGGTCAGCACCCGTGTCGTTCACCCCCAGTGGTTCACGAACATGCCGCCATGGGTCGAGGACACCAGAGGCGCATTGGTCACCAGCTTATAGTTGCGAAAGTCGAGACCTGGCACACCTTCGGCATTGGAATACCCCGCGATCAGCGAGTTTTCGATGCAATCGTAGAGCGCCTGTGCCTCTGCCGGGCTCAGATCGTCGCGCGCCTTCTCAGTCGTACATTCAGCGGCATTTACAACTGGCGCAGGTACAAAGCCAACCGCTAGGGCGTTTTCGGACCTGATTGGACCGGTCAGTTCGCGAATGGCCCGAGAGCGCGAAGCGCGGCAGGGTATTCGTGATTCAATCTGCTCCGAAAACGCTCTAGAGCCAAGGCGCCAATCAGCAGCGGCGCGGCCAAGATCTTCGAGAATGAGAGCAGCATGGTTTATCCTCTCCAGCAGTTTGACGGTGGTGAGCCTCGCTTTCGCTGATGCGATTTGCCTATAACTGCGGATGGTATCGGGCCATTCACCCTGCAAAACGTCCACATGAGCCCTTTGCAACAGAAGCCATTGCGGCGCCCGTACACGGAGTGTTAGCGATCATGTGGACAAGAGGCAGACATGGCAGCTACGGCAGCAATCTTTCATCATCCGGACGCTGTCGAGCGACCAACAACGCCATTGGCGGGTCGGCGCACTGCAGGCCAGTCTTTCCTGCGAGGCTACGCCCGCCATGTCGAGGCCGAGACCCTGCACTGCGCTGCAGGTCAGCCTGACCACATCGATCTCTTCAAGGAGCTGATGGCAGAGAATGGCTGGACAGGCCCGGTCGTCGGGCATCTTCTGGCGCAGCCCTCGGCCCTTTCCGAGCCCGGTACATTGATGCTGCCAGGGCCCAATCTGGGCAGCTACGCGTGGACCAGACGTCGCGCCGGGCAGGCGCACTACGCGCTCTGCGGCATTACCCATACCATGTCGACCCGTCGGATCATGGAAGGCATGACCGAGATGATGATGGCTCCGGTTGAAAGCTGGGATGCAGTCATCTGCACCAGCCGGGCCGTGCGATCGGTGGTCGAGACCCAACTGAACGAAATCGAGCAGTATATTTCGGGGCGCTTTGCCGCGCGCCGGGTCCCGCGTCCTCAGACGCCCGTGATCCCTCTGGGCATCGATACCGGTCAGTTTGCGCGAAACGATGCAGCGCGGGCTCGTTGGCGCAGTAAACTTGGAATCGGCGCTGATGATATTGCAGTCATGTCCATGGGCAGGCTTACCGTGTCCGAGAAGATCCATCCCGGACCAATGATGCTCGCGTTGCAGCAAGCGGCTGAGGAGACCGGCAAGCACTTCGTGTTGCTGATGGTCGGCTGGTTCAACGATGCACCCACCGAGAAATTGCACAGGGACATGGCCACCGCCTTCTGCCCTGACGTGGATGTCCAGTTTCCGGATGGGAAGGACGACCGCCTTCGATACGAGATCTGGTCGGCTGCTGACATCTTCACGCTGCCGGTGGATAACATTCAGGAAACCTACGGGCTCGCGCCGGTCGAGGCGATGGCGGCGGGCCTACCTGTGGTTTGCTCCGACTGGAACGGATTTCGCGACACGATCGAGCACGGGGTCACCGGCATGCGTGCGCGCACGCTTATGGCCTCCCCCGGTTCGGGCCGCGCCATTGCTGCGCGCTTCGAAAGCGGACAGGACAACTACCATCAGTATCTGGTCCAGGCTCATCAGCGCACCGCGGTCGATGTACCGGAAATGGCAGCAGCTTTCACGGCCCTGGCGAGGGACCCCGACATGCGTGCGCGAATGGGCGCGGCCGGCAAAGATCGGGCCAGGCAGCTTTATGACTGGGCTGCAGTCGTGCCGCAGTACCAGGCACTGTGGGCTGATATGACCGCCCGACGATTGCGCGAAATGCCAAGCTCGGCACCACGTCCGGACCAGTTCTGGAACCCCAACTCCATCGACCCCTTCCGGCTTTACGCACAGTATCCCACGGCAATTCTGGGTCCTGCGGCGCGGTTGAGCGCACCGCGCAAGGTCGATGACACGGAACTTCGCAAACTCATGGCACTGACCGGTGCGGTTGCATTCAAACGCATGGTGGCGCCTGCGGAGGATCTAGCGATCATTCATCATGCCATCCAGACGCTTGGCCCTGTCAGCTATCACGAACTTGGCCAACGCACGACCGCACCTGCTGGTACTCTGGAGGCTGCTGTCTTGTGGATGGCGAAATTCGACCTCGTGCGGATCGAGACCTGAGGTGGGCCTGAAGTGATCATTCTCAATGCAGGCGTGCCGCGCTCGGGAACTGTGCTGGTCAACGCGATCATCCGTGAACTGCTATTGGGCGTGGCGCCGTCTATCATCCAGGCCAATCCGCATGGCGCCGAACTGGGGCAATTCCTACGCCGGGTGGAGGAAAAAGGCCAACACCTCTACGCAACCAGTCTGATCCACACACATACATGGGGTACAGATGTTGGCAACCGCGTGCGCGGTGCCACGCATATCAAGGCCATCGTGAACTACCGTGACCCGCGGGATGTCTGCGTCTCGTTGATGACGCTGCATGAGAATGAGTTCGACGTGACCTGCAAGGCAATCGAGCAATATTTTGCGCTGATGGAAGCCTGCGTACGGGACACCTGCGCGTTGGTTCTGCCTTACGAGTTGATGGCCGCTAACCCGGACGCAGCAATCTTTCAGATCGGGCGACATCTTGGGCTTTGGCCCGGGCTCGACACGATTTCCCGGATCGCCAGGGCCACCTCTATCGACACACACAGGACTGTGATGGAACAGGTGCAGGCAGGAACCCGCAAAAAGCTTGCGCACCGCAAGAACCGCAAACGCGTCCTCGTTGAAGACAAGGAAACGCTGATCAATGACCGACATATCCAGTCGGGCTCGGCCGGGCGCTGGAAAACCGAGCTGACCGTGGAGCAGCAACAGATGGCGACTGAACGGTTCGCACCCATCTTGAAACGCTATGGTTACTCGGATCACGGGGGAACCGATTGACCGACCCAGTGGATGCCTTGATCGCCGAAACAGTCGCCCTTTTGCAGACCAAGGCTGATGCCATGGATCTTACCAAGGATATGATCGCTTCGATCCGGCGCGTGCGCCAGCCGCGGCCCGCCTCCCTGCCTGCACTGGCCACTTTGCCTGGCATCGCTGCCATGGCTCAGCCCGAGACAAGGCCACTCGCACAGGCGCTGGTAGCCGCTGCGCCGGGCCTTGCCTGGCGCCAGACCTACGAAGAAGCTGATGGCTTTGACCGGCATTATCTCGACAGTTATGGCTGGTTTGATCTCGCGGGACCGACAGGCCCGTGCGACGCTGATGGCATCCGGGTGATGATGGGCGTATGGGGGCAAGGCATCGTGTACCCGGATCATGCTCATCCGCCGGAGGAACACTATTTGGTATTGGCCGGTGGTGCGTGGTTCCGGTTGGGGGACGCTCCTTACCGGCGCCTTGGACCAGGAGACGTATTCCGAACGCCCGCAGGCGCGATCCATTCCGCGGATATGCGCGATGCACCCCTGCTGGCGCTTGCCCTGTGGCGCGCCGAAGACACCTCGGTTAGGATCAACCTGACCGCCAGCGGACGGGATGTGACCAAGGACTAGCCTTCAGATACCGGGTCGAAATTGACCCCGCCATATGTCTGCTCGACCGGCTGGAGCTCGATCGCTGCAACATTCACATGGGCGGGCGCGTTCACGGCATAGAGTACCGCATCTGCCACATCACCGGGGGTAAGCTCACGGATGCCTGTGTCTTTGGCACGCGCCGCGGCGGCAGGGTCATCCAGTGCCACGTCATAGAACGCGCTGGTGACCCGACCGGGACGGATATCGGTAACCCGGATTCCGGTGCCGCGCAGCTCCAGCCGCAAGTTCTGTGCGATCATCCAGACCGCCGCTTTTGTGCCACCGTATATCGAACTTACGGACGGGTAGAGCCCCGCAACCGATCCGATCAACACGATATGCCCGCAACCCCGTGCGATCATTCCGGGCAACGCCAGTCTGATGAGGTCCAGCACCGCAGTGACATTGGTCTCGACTGTCGCAGCCAAATCCTCACGCGTGGTGCCCGCGAGGCCTTCGAAGCCTGCGCCCCGGCCTGCATTCAGCACGAGGATATCTGGCGCCAGGCGAGGGATGAGTGCCGCGCAAGCGGAGGCGTCAGTCACATCCAGCGCGTGCACATGACAACCGATCCGCGTAGCCAGATCCACAAGACGCTCTTGTCGTCTGGCCAGCGCATGAACCTCGAGCCCCCCGCTTGCCATTGCTTCAGCAATTGCCGCACCAATGCCCGAGGACGCGCCAGTGACGACTGCTATTCTGGTTGACGTCATTCCAGACCTCTCGATTGGGCGCCAACGCGCGGCCATCTGACGGCCCAAAGGGTCGGCAGGCGAAGGCATTGCCTGAGCGGTCCCGTCAGGGACATGGCCGCATTCCCTTCCGGCCAGTCAGCAAATAGGCCATCTGCGTGCCCTTTCCTTTCAGCTCCAGCGGACCGCGCTCAACGATCTCGAAGAGTTCAGCCAGCCTGCCTTGCATGTCTTCAGTGATCTGGATTGCTCCGCTGGGCGCCGAGCTTTCCATGCGGCTCGCCAAGTTTACCGTGTCACCCCACAGATCATAGATAAACTTGGAATGCCCGATCACGCCCGCAACCACGGGCCCACAATGCATGCCGATCCGGATCTGTAGTGGCCTGCCTCGCTTTTCGGCTACTTTTGCCAGTTCGCGCTGCATCCGCAATGCGCTCTCGGCAAGGCGCCAGGCTTGGCAGTCACGTTCTCCTGGCAGTCCGCAGGCAACCATATAGCAATCGCCGATCGTCTTGATCTTCTCCAGATCGAGCTCGCGAACAATGAGATCAAAGCGCTTGAAGATCTCGTCCAGAATCTCGACCAGTTCTCCGGGGTCCATTTCCGATGACATGGACGTGAAGCCGACAATGTCTGCAAACAGGACTGCTGAATCGTCGAACCGGTCGGCAATCAGCTGCTCTCCACACTTCATGCGCCCTGCGATCGAGGCTGGCAACACGTTCAGCAACAGGCTTTCCGAGCGCGCACGTTCTTCTTCCAGCGCCTGAGCCTCGGCCCAGGCTTCGCGCCGGGCCCGTTCAGCCACATAGGCCGCGAATCCTGCATAGAGCCCGGCCAGCACAAGATAGATTATCGCGGCGTCCGGTGCAGGCAGAACCATGATCAGAACACCGCAATACGCAACGGTAGCCCCCAGCGCGACCCAACGTGCCCAGCGAAACATCAACCCCGACACCAGAAAGGTCAGCATGATGTTGATGGGCAGGACGCCCTGGTAGGCGCCGATGCGGGCTTCGACAATTGGAACGGTGGCAAGCCACAAGAGGTGGATCAACACCGCCCCAATGCCAATGAACAGCTGAAGATGTGTCCGCACCCAATCAGTGCGCGTCAGCCAGTACGCAACCATCATACCCAGAGCACCAGCCACCCGGATCCCTGTCACCAGCCATGCAGTGTCCGCATCGAGCCGAGTGAAGTCGACCACCGAGCCCGCGAACACCATCGCGGCACCCGCAAGCAATAACCACCGGAGGTATCGCAGAATAACGGGTGTGCGATACGCAATGTAGTCATCCTCGACCCCGACACGCAGAAACGCCAGATTCCAGCGCGAATAGGAATAGTGGGTGCTCTCACTGCCCTCGGGCACAAGGGCTTCGTCGCCGGGGTCAAAGATTATGCTGTCCATGAAGCTGGGCTCGGTTGCGATGGTCGTTTTCGGCGCTTCCGTCTTTGGTGCGGCCCGGCTCCGGTCAATCATTTATCACCCCAAACAACCCGTCTACAGTTCATGCACAAAAAGCCCTGAAGGCGCGTTGAGGATCGTCTGCTCTCTCGCGTTTTGACTTTGGCCTGACGTACAGGGTACTGGGTTTCGCGCCCAAACACATCAGCTGGCCGCAACGTTGCGCTCGAGCCTGCATCAAAGCGCCTTAAGGCCAGGTTGCAACCGGCGGCATGGACATCAGAACAGCCTCGATATTGTGGCCTGTCTCCAACCCGAACTTGGTGCCACGGTCCCAGACAAGGTTGAACTCGGCATAGCGCCCGCGCCGGAACAGCTGATGCGCCCGGTCGTCTTCATTCCAGCTTTCATCCATCCGCTTCTCAACAATCGGAATATAGGCATCCAGAAACGCGCGTCCGACATCCTGCGTGAATGCGAAATCCTTCTCCCAGTCATCATTGCACAGATCATCGTAGAAGATCCCGCCGACGCCCCGCGCTTCGCCCCTGTGGCGTATCAGGAAGTAGTCGTCAGCCCACGCCTTGAACCTATCATAGTAGTCATTGTCGTGCTTGTCGCAGGCCTTCTGCAGGACCTCGTGGAAAAACGCAGTGTCCTCATCTACTGGACGCATCGGGTTCAAATCCGAGCCACCGCCGAACCACCAACAAAACGGCGTCCAGAACATTCGCGTATTCATGTGCACCGCTGGCACCTTGGGCGAGTTCATATGCGCCACAAGCGATATTCCGCACGCCCAGAAGCGAGGATCATCCGCCAGACCGGGTATCTCGTGGCGCGCTGTCAGGGCGCGCTGCGCCTGATCTGAAAGCTCTCCATGCACTTCCGAGACGTTCACCCCCACTTTCTCGAAACAGCGGCCACCGCGCATGACAGACATCTCACCGCCACCGCCACCAGGACGAGAGGTCGGAGTGCGATCGAAGCGGCCTGCTTTTGACCCGGCATGCGGCCCTGAGACCTGCTTGTCCTCAAGCCCCTCGAACGCCGTACAGATCTGGTTGCGCAAATCGTAGAACCAATCCTTTGCTCGCGCCTTTTCCGCGTCCATCCCGCTCATGTCTGCCTCCGTCGTTCCACGAGCATCTGGCGTGCCCGCTCTTGCGTTTCGAAATTGTGTCTTTGCCGCATCTTCACCATCCCTGTTTGACCCGGCCCCGGGTTGCTGTGCAACCCCGGCTCGACCGATCTGGGCAATTCCATTAGGATTGAACTCAGCCGAGGGAGGCATCCATGCTGAGGTTCGACCGCTGCGTTCCCATCTGACACAGGCCTGATGGCCCTTTCGGGTTTCTTGCGCCACCAAGCGCAAGCGCATCTTTGTCGAACTTTCATCTGATCCCAACCTCTGGATATCCCAATGTTCCGTTTCTTCGAAAACCTCATTGACCCATATCAATCATATGACGAACGGGCCGAATTCCCGGACCGGCTGATCCCGTTTTACCTGCATATGCTGCGGCCCGCGCTTGGGATCATCCTGTTCTCGATGTTGATCGGTCTTGTGATCGCAGTGATCGAGGTGCTGATGATCCGGTTCGGCGC
Source organism: Paracoccaceae bacterium (assembly GCA_045106875.1). Lineage (GTDB taxonomy): Bacteria > Pseudomonadota > Alphaproteobacteria > Rhodobacterales > Rhodobacteraceae > Thermohalobaculum. The sequence continues at coordinate 14,108 of JBGCFK010000265.1, forward strand.
GCAGCTGGTTGATCTGATGACCCAGACCCCGCCCGAGACGTTCTGGAGTGAGCACGGGGGCACGGTCATCTTCATGGCCGTGGTCGTCCTTCTCATTCGGCCCGTCGGCTACATCCTCGATGCATTCGTCATGCAGCAAGGGTTCTACGCGCCTATGGCGACGCTGATCCGTTGGCGGACGCATCGCAAACTGCTCGGCCAGTCGGTCAGCTTCTTTACTGACGATTTTGCCGGACGGCTTGCAAACAAGCAGGGGCAGTTGGCGCCTGCCCTTAACGATTCAGTGTACCTGATCACCAATGCGCTTTGGTACGCGTTGACGTTCGTAATCGGCGGCGCGGTCATCATGGCCGAGGTTGATGCCCGTCTTTTGATCCCCCTTGGGCTGTGGATCGTTGCATATGTCATGATTGCTGCATGGTTCGTCCCGAGGATCACCAGTGCAGGCAAGGCCTTCGCAGAGGCGCGCTCGGTCCTGATGGGCCGGGTTGTGGATAGCTATACCAACATCCAGACTGTGAAGCTCTTCGCCCATGCCGATGCCGAGGAAGGCTATGCCAAGGCGGCAATGGAAGAGTTTCGCAAGGCCTTTGCGGTTACCAACCGCATCCATACGCAGCTCGAATTCATGATGAGCGCGCTGTCGACATTTTTGATCGGCGGGCTGATCGGATATGCGCTCTGGCTCTGGTCTGCAGGTGCAATCTCGGTGGGCGTTGTCGCAGCAGTCATCGCACTGGTTGTTCGGTTGCTGGGCCTTGTCGAGTGGATCATGTGGAATCTCTCGGCGCTGTTCCAGAACATAGGCACCGTGCAGGAGGGAATGGAAACGGTATCCCAGCCTCTTCGCCTGACAGATGGTAGTGAAGCGCAGGCGCTTAATCTGACCAAGGGGGCAATCCGGTTCGCCGACGTAACTCATCGCTATGGCAAGATCACAGATGCGGGCGGCGGCGGCGTAGCGGATGTTGATCTCGAGATCCGGGGCGGTGAACGTGTTGGTCTGGTTGGTCGTTCTGGCGCCGGCAAGTCCACGCTGGTGAACCTTGCTCTGCGTTTCTACGACCCGGACAAAGGCCGGGTACTGATTGACGAACAGGATCTGTCCAAGTGCACACAAACCAGCGTTCGCGCGCAAATAGCCATGGTCACGCAGGATACAGCGCTGCTGCACCGTTCGATCGCCGAGAATATCAGCTATGGCCGACCCGATGCCCAGACTGCCGAGATCTGGGAGGCCGCGCGGAAGGTCTCGGCAGATACCTTCATTCCCGAGCTGCAGGATCATGACGGGCGTATGGGGCTGGAGGCTCATGTTGGCGAACGCGGTGTGCGTCTGTCGGGCGGGCAACGACAACGGATCGCTTTGGCGCGCGCAGTGCTGAAGGACGCGCCGATCCTGATCCTGGACGAAGCGACATCGGCGTTGGACTCCGAGGTCGAGGCCGAGATTCAGGCTGCGCTGTACGATTTCATGGAGGGCAAGACGGTGATTGCCATCGCACACCGGCTGAGCACAATCCAGCGCATGGACCGTATAGTCGTGCTGGACGAGGGCCGGATCGTCGAGCAGGGCTCACACGATGCGCTGCTTGCCGAACGTGGGCTTTATGCAAGGTTCTGGGACCGGCAGTCGGGCGGGTTGTTGGGCACGGCGGCCGCGGAGTGAGCCATGTGCAACTTGTGACTCAGACGCAAGAATTGGCATAACTTGTCGCGGAGGCGGACAGAATCTTCAAGCCATCTGCCCCGTTCAGTCCTCGGTTATGCACGTTCTCCGGCATGGATCCCAAGGTGGAGGCGCGCATCCTCGCCACGCAGCGGCCGTCGCCTGTATCGGGCTCGGCCCTTGGGCCGCATGAGCAATCTGGGTTCGATAGTTGGCTATGCAAGTTCGGATCCGGCGGGCTCGATCTTGCGCTGATCGTCAAGCACCTGCATCGGGTAGATACTGGAAACCTGGTATGCTTCCGAAGCCTTGGAGCAGCGAAGGATTATTTCGTCTCTGAAGCCGACGATGCTCCGGAGCAGCAATCTACTGCATTTCGTATTGCAGCAGACATACGGCCGCGCCGACTGAAGGCTCAGCGCGCAAACTAGGCTTTTGCGCGCAATGCAGGCAATACAAGCACCACGAACAATGCCGAACAAATCAGCCCAAGTGCAGTGAACTCCTGCCACCCCAGAGGTTCACCCAGGATGAACGCGCTTGAGAAGACACCAACCACGGGCACAGCCAGCGTGCCGATTGCCGCGATCCCTGCCGGGAAGATCTTCACCACGTAGAAATATGCCCACTGACAATAGATCATCGGAAGTGCGAAAAGGTATGCCAGCGCCAACCACGCCTCGAGGGTCCAGTCGGACGGAGTGGGCAACGGCTCCCAAGCCACTGCACCGCAGGTGATGACCGCAGCCCCCAGCAGCAATTGCCACCCGATCAGCGTCGCGACAGGCGAGGACCATTGGAACTTCTTGAAGAGGACCGTCCCCACAGCCCATGTCATCGACGCACCCAGCATGAACACCACGCCCAGGGGTGCTTCCACCAATGCGTCCAGATCCGGTCCGATCAGTGCTGCCAGTCCGGCAAGGCCAAGAGCAAGCCCCGCAACCTTGTAGATTGTGAGCCGTTCGCCCAGCACCCAGATTGACAGGACAGCCGCCCATACCGGCATGGTAAACGCAATTATGGATGCCCGTCCCGCCGGCATCAACGAAACCCCGTAACCAGAACAGAGATGCCAACCGAGGATGCTGAAGACTGTGCAGATCAGCAGCGGCCTGATTTCGGCCCGGCTCGGCAGCAGAGGTAGCCCTATCAACCGGGTGATCGTGAGAAGCCCGACACCTCCAACGGTGACGCTGATGGAGCGAAACCACCAAATGGTGACCTCGCCAAGTACAATCTTCATGAACGGCCAGTTGAGCCCCCAAAACAACCCAAGGGAGGCCAGCATCAGAAAACCGGTCGCAGGCAAATCCGGCCCGCGCGCGTGCACCGACCCTGTCTCTGTTGCCATGATCCCTCGCATTGTGTGGGAAGTGCCGCAGCGGCCCTGCGGATTAACACATACCGGGCTATATACTGCAGCATGAAATTCTTCGAGGCCTTGATTGACCCCTACCAGCCCGCCGAAGGCCCGCCACCTCGTACGTTGATCGCCTTTGGGCGTTGGGCGCTGTCGGGGGCGGGACCCGCGATCTGGGCGCTGATGGCCCTTTCGCTGGCCACTGGCGCGGCCGAAGCTGCAGCGGCATGGCTGGTCGGTTGGGTGGTCGATCTTGCCGCCGAAGCCGAGGATCCGCAGAGCTTTTTTGAAGACAACCTTTGGGAACTTGTCCTGGTAGGCGCGTTCTTCATGATCCTGCGCCCGGTGTTGATGAGCCTCTCTGGCGGCATGATGAGCCGTACCATGATGCCAAGTCTCTGGACAATGACGGTCCTGCGCGTTCACCGGCACGTCCTGGGTCAATCCATGACGTTCTTCGAGGACGATTTTGCCGGCAGGCTTAGCCAGAAGGAAACTCAATCGGCCATTGCGCTGGGCGACGTCGTGATGGAAGCAATCCACGCGGTGCTGTTCGGGATCGCGACCGTGCTGGGCGCGTTCATACTGCTCAGCCAGACTGACGGACGACTCGCATGGATTTTGCTTGGCTGGTTCGCGGCGTATCTTTGCCTTGTGACGTTTTACCTGCCTCGAATCCGTCGACTCAGCCGCATCCGCGCGGACGCGCGGTCGGCGGTGTCGGGACAACTGGTCGACAGTCTCAGCCATATCTCGACGGTCAAGCTCTTCGCCCATGCGGGCCGCGAGGAAGACGCTGCGCGCATTTCGGTGGCGCGCTATCGCGAAACGGCGCAGGCGTTTGGGCGTATGACCTGGATCTTCCGCACATGGCTGGCATTTCTGTCAGGCTTGCTGCCTGTCGCGCTGATTGCCTGCGCGCTTTGGCTTTGGCAGCAGGGACAGGCAAGCCCCGGGGTCATTGCGCTTGCAGGCCTGATATCGACACGACTGGCGCAGATGTCGGGTTGGATAAGCTTCACCGCCATGGGAATCTTCGCCAATATTGGTGTGATCGAGGACGGTATTCGTACATTGACCCCGCCTCACAGCATCAAGGATGCAGAAGACGCTGTCACGCCCGGCGTATTGAAGGGGCATGTGGAGTTCGACAATGTCTCCTTCCGATATGGCCGAGGGGTTGGCGGTATTGATCGCTACTCGCTGGACATTCACCCCGGTGAACGGGTTGCGCTGGTCGGCCATTCCGGTGCAGGCAAATCAACAGTCGTGTCGCTGCTCAGCCGTCTCTACAACGTGGAGGAAGGGCAGATACGTGTCGACGGACATGATATCCGGACTCTGACTCAGGACGGATTGCGCAGCCAGATCTCGGTAGTGACGCAGGAAGCCTCGATGTTCAATCGCTCGGCATTGGACAACATCCTCTATGGCAATCCCGAGGCAGGCGAGGCCGCAGCGCACCGTGCGGCTCAGGAAGCTGCCGCAGATGGTTTCATCGCCGAACTCAGCGACTACAAGGGGCGCGAAGGATATGAAGCGCATCTGGGCGAGCGCGGGGTGAAACTGTCCGGAGGACAGCGTCAGAGGATTGCTTTGGCCCGTGCTATCCTGAAGGATGCGCCGATCCTGGTTCTGGACGAGGCAACGGCGGCGTTGGACAGCGAGTCCGAGGCCGCGATCCAACAGGCTTTGACGCGGTTGATGCCCGGCAAGACAGTAATCGCGATTGCCCACCGCTTGTCGACCATCGCACATATGGACCGAATTGTCGTGATGGCCGATGGTCGGATCGCCGAGCAGGGTAATCATGCAGAGCTGTTGGCCGCAGATGGGCTGTACGCAGGGTTCTGGGAGCGACAGACCGGAGGCATGATCGGAGTTGCAGCAGAATAGCAAAGCGCGTGCTACCGAGCCTAAAGCAGCGCGGTCAGTGTTGCCCGCAGTTCTGGAATGCCTTGTCCTGTATCCGAAGATGTCGTGAGGATTTCGGGATAAGCGGCGGGATGCTTCGCGAGCCCCTGCTGCACATTCGCGACTGCCTTTTCGACGCCGCCTTTTTTCGGTTTGTCGGTCTTGGTCATCACGACCTGAAACACAACGGCCGCGCGATCCAGAAGCGCCATGTACTCGTGGTCCACATCCTTCAGCCCATGCCGACTGTCGATCAGGAGGAAGGTCCGGGCGAGCGTTACCCTTCCAGCCAGATAGGCTTTGAGCAATTCCTGCCATTGCGCGACTTTCGCCAGCGGGGCTTCTGCAAATCCATATCCGGGAAGATCGACCAGATAGCCCGTGCTGCCCAATGCGAAATAGTTGATTTCCTGTGTGCGCCCAGGTGTGTTGGACGCGCGCGCAAGGCCTTTGCGGCCCGTTAGCGCATTGATCAGCGAGGACTTTCCAACATTTGAGCGCCCGGCAAAGCAGACCTCCTGCCTGTCTGCTTCTGGCAGTCCGTTCATCGCCACGACGCCTTTGACGAAATCACAGGGACCGGCGAACAGTTTACGCGCCGCCTCGATATCGCTGGGCTCAATCTCAGGATCTACAGTGTAGTGAAAGTCGGACATGCCGTCAGACCAGCTGCGCGATGTCGCCCTTGGCCACCACCCCGCCCTTCGAGACCTGAGCGTAAACCCCAAAATCCATATGCCCGAATGTTTTGCGCAACAGGGCCGGGATCTGAGTGTCACGTGTACCCGTCGCCGGGTTCGCGTTGGTGGCGTTGCACCGTGCGTCACGACCAATGATCTTGAGGCGGGTCTCGCCAATCTCGACTTCCCGGCCCACCCAGTCCAGTTCGGACCATGCCTCGGGACCGTCGAGCCATAGGTTCATACGGAACCGGATGTGATCCAGATCCTGTCCTGTCATCTGGCTGAGCACGCGCAGTGAGGTTACTGTGGCGATCGAGATATGTGTGTCCTCAAAATCCGTATAGGCGACGCCGGGCGTCTGGCAGACATGGAAAGGGCCTTTACGGCCAGTTCCCTCCAGCAGCGGTTCAATCCACTTTGTGAGCACTGGGTGATGCAGCGGGTCCGAGGGTTGCACAGATAGCTCGCCGAGATCCGGGTGCGCCAGGTGAACGCTTTCGCTTGCCTCCTCAAAGCGCACGTGCATTTGCGCCAGCCGTGGCACCTGGGTCTGGTTCACGACGCGGGCACTGCCAGAAATCCAAGTTGGATTTGTCGGATCCCAATCGGCGCCTGCATGGGCGATGGCCCATTTCCGATCATGTGGCATGGGTTGGCCGACTGCCAACGCCACCTGATCCAATGCCTCCTCACCAAGCGACTTGATCGGATGGCGATAGATATTGGTCAGCGACCAGGTCATTTCTTTTCGGCCTCGGGTTTTCGCTTCTTGAACGAGGTGACGATGTTACCAAGGATATCGACCTTCACTCCCTGACTTCGCATGATCCCGTATTGCTGGATGAATGTGATGGTGTTGTTGGCGACCCAGTAGATCACCAGCCCGGACGCGAACGTGCCCAGCATGAACATGAAGACCCATGGCATCCATGCAAATATCATCTGCTGCGTGGGGTCCGTGGGCGCCGGGTTCAGCTTTTGCTGCAACCACATGGTGATGCCCATCAGCACCGGATAGACGCCGATGGAGAAGATCGCGAAGATGGACCCAGCCTCGGGAACACCCCATGGCAACAGGCCGAAGAGGTTGATGATCGAGGTCGGGTCAGGCGCCGAGAGATCCGTGATCCAGCCTATAAAAGGCGCGTGCCGCATTTCCAGCGTCACGAACAGCACCTTGTAGAGCGAGAAGAAGATCGGGATCTGAAGCAGGATCGGCAAACAACCGGAGGCAGGGTTGACCTTCTCCTTCTTGTAAAGCGCCATCATCTCCTGCTGCATCTTTTGACGATCGTCGCCCACTCGCTCCTTGATCTTCTCCATCTCGGGCTGGAGCTTCTTCATCTTGGACATCGAGACATAAGACTTCCACGCCAGCGGGAAGAGGACGGACTTGATGATCAGCGTCAGTACGATGATCGACCAGCCCATGTTGCCAATGATGCCGTTGATCCATGCAAGTAGTTGGAAGATTGGTTTGGTCAGGAAGTAGAACCAGCCCCAGTCGATTGCATCGATGAAGTTCTTGATGCCCAGATCGGCTTCATAATCCTTCAAAGTGTAGTACTCTTTGGCTCCTGCAAAGAGGCGGCTTTCCGCGGTTGCGGTTGCCCCGACAGCAGCTGTGACCAGCGGCAACCGGGTCAGCGCCTGAAACTCTGGTCGCGGGCCGCGTTGGAAAACTTGATAATAGCCATCAAAACTTGCCCCCGGATTGGGGATCAGCGCCGTCATCCAATATTTGTCGGTGAAGCCGAGCCAACCGTTTTCAGTTACTGGCAGATGCTGCAAGCGACTGCCATTCTGGGGGCTGGGTGCAATATCCTCAAGATCGCCGTAGTCGATCTCGTTCAGCTCTTCATCGGTTTGCGCGATTGCGCCCTCATGCAGGATCCAGAGCCCCGTAGAGGACTGCCCTTCGTACCGCGCGATCTTGCCAAAGGGTGCAAGCTTGACCTCGGCACCGCTCTGGTTCTCGACCGACTGCGCGACAGTGAACATGTATTGCTCATCAAGCGAGATCATCCGGCGGAAGATCAACCCCGCACCATTATCCCATATCAGCGTGACGGGTGTTTGCGGAGTAAGCTTGCTGCCAGTCTCGACTGCCCAGGGTGTATCGCGCTTTGGCAATGGTCCAGGGTCCTGACCTTCAATCCCGCGCCAGCCATAGTCGATGTAATACGGCTCGGGGCCGCCTGCGGGGTTTAGCAGAACCACCGTATCTGCTTCAGGATCCTGAGTGACGTCATAGCGATCCAAGTGCAGGTCATCGAGGCGTCCCCCCAACAGACGGATCGAACCGGTGACGGCAGGAGACTCAATAAGAATGCGATCATCCGTGGCAAGCGCTTCATCCCGGTTCACAACCGGTGAGGGCGCAACACCGCCTTCTTCAGCGGTCGGGGCTGGCACGGCGCCTTGCTCGGCCTGCTGGACCGGCGCTTGCTCGGGCGGCGGGGTTGGTGGAAAAAAGCTGAACCATGCGAAGACCACCAGCATGGACAGCACCGCGGCCAGGATCAGGTTCTTGGTATCGTCTCCGCCGCCGCCCATGCAGCCACTCCCATTCTCGCTTGAATTCCGTCCGCGGGGTTGAACCCACCGAGACGTCTCAGGTCAAGGGTTTTCCGGTCTCTTTTCACGTAGGGAGAGCGCCGCGAAATCAAAGAGGGTCGAATCGACAAGATGCGATGGCTTCGCGCTGCGCAATGCCTTGAACATGGTGGCGCGTCGACCCGGACTGTTTCGTTCCCACTGATTCAGCAGTGCTTTGACCTGTGCGCGCTGCAACCCTTCCTGACTGCCGCACAAATCGCAGGGAATGATTGGGAACTCCATGGCGCGGGAAAAACGGTCGCAGTCGGCCTCGGAGACGTGCGCCAGTGGACGCAGAACCATGACATCGCCGTCGTCATTCAGAAGTTTGGGGGGCATGGTTGCGAGCTTGCCGCCATGGAATAGGTTCAGCATGAACGTCTCGAGGATATCGTCCCGGTGATGGCCAAGGACCACCGCAGAGCAGCCTTCTTCGCGCGCGATCCGGTAGAGGTGCCCACGTCTCAGCCGCGAACACAGCGCACAATATGTGGCGGTTGACGGCACCTTGTCCACGACTACGGAGTAGGTATCGCG
>JBGCFK010000266.1:0-2628 GCA_045106875.1 Paracoccaceae bacterium
TTCGAATTCGAAGGTCGCGAATTTGTGGTGGCACGCTCTGGGTATTCCAAGCAAGGCGGCTTCGAAGTCTACGTTGAGGGCAGCGATATTGCGATGCCGCTATGGGACGCCTTGTTCAAGGCCGGGGAAGACCTTGAGGTGCGCGCTGGTTGTCCTAATGCCATCGAACGCATTGAAGGCGGATTGCTGTCCTATGGCAATGACATGACTGACGACAACACCCCACATGAGTGCGGTCTGGGTCGGTTCTGTGATACGCAAACGGCGATTGGTTGTATCGGTCGGGACGCGCTGTTGCGCGTGGCAAAGGAAGGGCCGGTGCAACAGGTCCGCGCGTTGACAATCGAAGGTGGCCCGGTGCCGGGATGTGATCGAGCCTGGGGGCTATACGCGGGCGATGTTCGCGTCGGGCAGGTAACCTCAGCCGCTTGGAGCCCGGATTTCAAGACCAATGTTTCCATCGGCATGGTGCGGATGACGCATTGGGACACTGGGACAGAGCTTACATTGCAAACACCGGATGGTCCGCGCTCCGCAACAGTACAGGCAGGCATTTGGGCCGAAACGCGTTCCGGGTGCACGATTTCGCCTCCGGTCGCGAAGTAATCAGATGAGAGAAATGTGGGTCACTGGCCCCGAAAGGAGAGAAGATGTTCAAGGCACTTGTGGTCAACAAGGATGAAGAGAGCGGCAAAACGTCTGCCGCAGTCGAAGACATCAGCGTGGACCAGTTGCCCGCGGCAGATGTGACCGTTGCGGTCGAGTATTCAACCGTTAACTACAAAGATGGTTTGTGCATCGGTCCAGGCGGAGGGCTTGTGCGGAAGTATCCGCATGTTCCGGGGATCGACTTTGCAGGGACTGTCGAGACATCCGAGGATGATCGTTACAAAACCGGCGACAAGGTTGTTCTGACCGGTTGGCGCGTCGGAGAAGCGCATTGGGGCGGTTATGCGCAGAAAGCGCGTGTGAATGCGGACTGGCTTGTACCTCTTCCCACCGGCCTTGACACGCGACAGGCGATGGCTGTCGGCACCGCAGGGTTCACGTCGATGCTGGCCGTCATCGCGCTTGAAGATCATGGTCTGAAATCAGGCGACGGCCCGGTTCTTGTAACCGGCGCCGCAGGCGGAGTGGGATCCGTGGCAGTTGCGATCCTCGCCGCATTGGGTCACGAAGTGGCAGGTGTCACGGGGCGTCCGGAAACCGCCGACTATCTGAAATCCTTGGGCGCCACTCAGATTGTGGCGCGAGAAGAAATCAACGAAACCACAAAACGCCCGCTTGAAGCCGAAACCTGGGCTGGCTGTGTTGATGCGGTCGGTGGGGAGATGCTTGCACGCGTGGTGGGCCAGATGAAGTATGGCGCCTCGGTGTCGGCTGTTGGACTGGCTGGCGGCGCAGGGCTGCCTGCGACAGTCATCCCGTTCCTATTACGTGGTGTAAACCTTTTGGGCATCGACAGCGTGATGCAACCCTATGCCCACCGGCTACGGGCCGGGGAACGGATCGCCAAGGATCTCCCAATGGACAAGTTGGAAGCAATGGTGCGACCGGCCACCTTGTCGGACTTGCCGCAACTGGGGGCCGACATCCTGAAAGGGCAGGTTCAGGGTCGTGTTGTCGTCGATGTGAACGCCTGAATTCCATTGAGAAAAAAACAGCGTCCTGCCTGACGGGTCAGGGCGCTTAATTCTCCGAGCTTGGCAACAAGTCCGGGTTTCGAAAACCCTGTGAGTTCTGTTATGGCTGAGTGCGCATGTGACCAAGACACTGGAGTTTCCGCAGTGACAGCTTATGACGACCATAACATCTTCGCCAAAATCCTGCGCGGAGAAATTCCCAACATCACAGTGTACGAAGACGACGACACGCTCTGCTTCATGGACATCATGCCGCGCGCCGACGGGCATTGTCTCGTTATTCCCAAAACCCCATGCCGAAACATACTTGATGCCAGTCCGGATCAATTGGCCGTCTCCATGAAGACAGTCAACCTGGTGGCCAACGCAGCGATGAAGGGTCTGGCCGCAGATGGGATTACATTGCAGCAATTCAACGAAGATGCGGGTGGGCAAGAGGTGTATCACCTCCATTTCCACATTCTACCGCGCCACGCGGGCGTCTCTCTGCGCCCGCCCGGAAAAATGGGCGATACGGAGCAGATCGCGGCGATCGCCGAAAAGATCAAATCAGCTTTGTAACACCGTCCTCCGGCTCAACGTATGATCAGGACCGACATGCTTACATGCGAGGCGATATAGCCCGCATTGGAGGCAAAGATATGCTCTGAAAACCCTGGAACGTGGCTGGCCATGATGATCAAATCGGCACCGAGCTCTTCAGCTGACTTTACGAGAATACTGTCCAGGTCAATCGAGAGATCATGACTGAGCCGCGTGTGCGGTTGGAAAGTGACGCCGAACTCTGTCGATTTATCGCTCGAAAAGGCTGCGAGCTTTTGGGCGAATGCTTCGGGGGTTTTCGCAATTTCCGTTGGCTGCGACATCGTCACACCCACAAGGTGCACCGTGGCACTGTGGCGCTGGGCCAGATCAGCCGCGACGGACAAACCTTTTTGCATGCTGTCTGCATGCGCAAGATCCACCGGTATCATGATCGTTGAAA
>JBGCFK010000267.1:0-7494 GCA_045106875.1 Paracoccaceae bacterium
CATCGAGGCCCCCGCACCGGCGGGGGCTTCTTCGTTCCGATGGGATGAGGAGACATTCTACCCCAGAAGCCGACCTTCGACCTACTCACAGCTTGCGCCATTTGCGGACATTGGGTTCGCCGACCAAACCAGGATGCCTAGAGGTCGACGTTTGACTATTTTGGTGGGGCTGACAACGTTGTCAGAGCGGCAGTCGAGATGAGAATTAGCAAGATCAAGACAGCTTCAATGCACGCACTTGATCGGAACCGTACGGCTGCTCCCAGCCGCCCAGACAGTAGTACCGGCGTCAGGCTCAGTTTGTTGGCCGCTGCGAACCCCATCACCAAGACGAATACGATGAGCTTGACCACAAAGGCCTGGCCGTAAGGCGTGCGGATAGCTTCAATATTGGTCACGCCGAACAATACCAGCATTGTTCCACCGGCCACAGCAAGCCCGAGAACGATCCAGAGTGCCCATTGACCGAACTCGTACGCCAACTCACCGACCCGGTTGGCCGAACGATGAGTGGCGGATCTGATGAGAGGCACCAATGCGCTCCACCAGAACGATAGGCCGAGGATGTGCACAGTGATCAGAAGACCAAGAACGATGCGCGGCTCCTCGAGTGTGTGCCCCCGCAATCCGAATGACGCGGCAGCGATTGCTGCACCTAGGCAGCCAATACCGATGCCGCTACGGTTGCGCAGCAGGATCGCCACCGTCAGAAGAAGGCCGAACACCCGAACAGTAGCAGATGTACCAAGCGGGCTGTCGGCTACCATCCCCAGCATTATGCCGCTGGTTGCGCCGTCCCATGTGCCGCCCATCAGGAAACTCGCTCTGATCGGCAGTCGCAGGGCCATCAACAGGATCGCGAGCGCCGCACAAAAAGTGCCAAAGCGCGCGAGACAATGTCGCTCTTCCCTGTCCAGTGTGCGAAGCGCGACGAGCAGTAGTGGCGTGCCAATCGCCATCAGTGTTGTAGCGTAGGTCAGCGTTTTAACTGCAATGGACAGCCAAGTGACGCTGTCGGCGGCAGCAAGTTCCGAAAGCACGTGGGCCTAATTTTCAATCTTGAACGAGAAACTGCCTTCCATGGCATGACCATCTTCCGCAAGGCCACGCCATTTCACAGTGTACTCACCAGGTTCGAGGCTTTCAGGACTGGCCGCAAAGTCCGTCAGAGGTGCCATATTGTCCGTTCGTTTGATCTGATGCTCATCGCCATGGCTGTCGGTCAGTTTGATCATGGTCACACGCATCGGCATGTCGAATGACATTCCAATTGACGATGGCGGTGCCAACAGTACAGAGCCGTCAGCCGGTGCCGTTTTCTGCTTATTCGAATGCGCATAAGCGTTCGCACCAAGGCTCAACGCGAGGATAGTGAGCGAGATACACATGTTTTTAATCATTGCCGTTCCTTGATTCGCGGGTCGCTTGGGCTCTTTGTAAAACCTATTTATCGCAACTCCAGTCGCTGGAGGGTCAAGCATTGAGTTAGCCCTTGACCTTCCCGCAAGTGGAGACACTAAGTTAGAAAACGAAAAAGTAGATATGTGGCATACAGTTTCAGCATGATGGCGAAGACCAAACACATACTCGGTTGGCTTTTGACGGGCCTTGCGGTGATCGCGACACTCGCAATGCCAGCTATGGCATCGATTGGTGCTGAAAATCATCACAATGCGAACCCTACTGAGATCCATAGTAAGTCAGCTCACAGCCATCACGGTGGCCATCATATGATCCACGGGCATGAGCATGACCCGCATCACCATCAGTCAGCTGCTGACGGCCAGCCGGATACGCATGATCATCACGGATCGTGCAATATGATGGGATGCTGTCCAGTCGCGTCCATGGGCCAGCATTTGGACGGGCGGACGGTGTTGACCGAACTCGCGCCCCGGCAGCCTGATCTTGCCTGTCTGTTCAGCCAAGCCCCTTCCTATACAGCCGACAAACCTCCGCGACACACCTGAGGATCGATCCGATCCTGCCGCCTCTTGGCGGTGCTCCGACGGCTTTGGCCGTCTGAAGTCAATGTGATGAGGAAACATGCGTGGACGCGACAAGGCCCTTGCGGTCATGGCGCTCGGTGCCGGGCTCGCGGGTGGGGTCTGGTGGGAGCGCCATCGGATGGACACTGACATGGCCAGTGCGAATGCTGGCCCCGAGATCCTTTACTGGGTGGCACCCATGGACCCGAACTTTCGCAAGGACGGGCCTGGGAAATCGCCTATGGGGATGGATCTGGTACCCGTCTACGATGGTGATGAACCATCGGGGGATCCCGAAGAGATACAGCTCTCAGCAGCCGAGATAAACGCCATCGGCGTGCGCACTGCCTTGGCGCAAGTTGAAGACGTGGCGCGGCGCATCGAGACTGTTGGCTTCGTCGGATACGATGAGCACGCAACCAGTCATATCCACATGCGTGTCGAGGGCTGGATTGAGCGCCTGAACGTGCGTGCAGTCGGAGACAGAGTTGCCAGCGGAGAATTGCTGTTCGAACTCTACGCACCCGAAATCACCATCGCCAGCTCGGAACTGATGCGCGCGACACGCCGCCGGGATCAGACAGAGGTTCGGACTGCGCGCCGAAAGCTCCGGAACTTTGGGGTTTCGCCAGATCAGATCAACCAGATGGCAACGGCTGATACACCCGCGCAGAACATCCGTGTCTACGCCCCTCAGGACGGCGTCGTGATCGCTCTCGCAGGCGCGGACGGCATGTATTTGACACCCGACATTCGCGCGATGTCTTTGACGGATCTTTCCAGCATTTGGCTTATCGTCGATGTTTTCGAACGCGACATCGGGCGATTGAGCCTGGACATGCGAGCGGAAGCACGGTTCGAGCACCAGCCTGGCCGCCTCTTCGAGGGCGAGATTGATTACATCTTCCCTGAGCTCGATCCGGAAACCCGCACGCTCCGGGTACGGCTTCGCTTTGATAATTCAGATGGGCGCCTTCGGCCAAACATGTTCGCCAACGTCTCGCTGCTGCCAAACGAAACGCGAAAAACCGTGACCGTCCCGTCTGAAGCCGTCATTCGCACCGGGCGCGCAGAACGCGTGATCCTGAGAACGGGTGATGGCGTCTTCAGGCCTCGCCTCGTCACGACCGGTCTGAGAGGCGGTTTCGGGGACGGCAGTCGAACGGAGATCGTCCAGGGACTCGACCCCGGAGATGAAGTTGTCGCCTCAGCGCAGTTCCTGATCGACAGCGAAAGCGCGCTGAATGCCGGTCTCCTGCGCTTCGCACCCACCGAGGCCGAGCCGGCGGTCGCGGTTGGCGAACTGATCGCGATCGAAACCGAACGGCGTCAGGTTGTCATTCGCCATGAAGCGATCGCCGCGCTGGATTGGCCCGCACTCGAGACGCGGTTCTCCGTCCGGTCCGATGTGCAGCTTGGCGACGTTTCGTCCGGAGACACGGTGAAGTTCTCTGCATTCCGGGCATCCGATGGTGTGTTGGCGATATCGCGCCTTGGGCGTGACGACGGGATCGACGCGACGGGCATAGGCATCGTCCACGGTGTCACCGAAAACGGTTTGCTCACGCTGAGCCACGATCCAATCCCGGCGCTTGCCTGGCCAGCCATGCGCATGGATATGCCGGTCGCGGGCTTTGACGCGAACGCTGTTCCACTGGACACCCCGGTCGAGTTCGATCTGGCGAAAGGCGATGATGGCCTCTTCACGATCATCGGCGTTCGGCTGCAAGGCGAGGCAAAGGCCGAAGCGCCATCCGAAGCCGTCGTCCCGCCGATGGTGGTCGACGGCACAATCAATGGAGTGAATAGCGGGGCGCGCACCGTGAACGCGACCCATGGACCATGGGCCCATATAGGCATGCCGGGCAGGACGCTGGAGTCTCCGGTCGTCCAGGCGCTCGCCATCACCACGATCGCTCCCGGCGATGCAACCCTCTCGATCATCAGTGACCCGGAGAAGGGGCTGGTTCTGATCGGTGCAGAGCGAAAACCTGCACCGATGAAAGCGATTGGCCAAATTAACAGTGTCAATGCGGAAAGCCGCACTGCGAACGTCAGCCACGGGCCTCTTGCCGAGATCGGGATGCCGGGGATGACGATGGAGTTCCCCCTCGGCCCGGACATCGATCCCACCGAACTACCCATTGGAACGGACGTGGCGCTGTTCATCGAAAAGGGTACTGACTTCTCGATGACCCTGGTGGGTGTGGGAGAAGTCCCATGATCCCTGCATTGATCCGCTGGTCATTGGCCAACCGGTTCGTGGTGGTTGTTCTGGCGGTCATGCTTGCGGCGGGCGGCATCTGGGCGGTCAAGACCACACCCGTTGATGCGATCCCCGACCTCTCCGACGTCCAGGTGATCATCAAGACGCCCTATGCGGGGCAAGCACCGCAAGTGGTCGAAGATCAGGTGACGTATCCGATCGCCACGGCGATGCTTGCGGTGCCAGGTGCCGTCGATGTGCGCGGGTTTTCGTTCTTCGGCGACAGCTATGTCTACATCGTATTCGAGGATGGCACCGATCTCTACTGGGCTCGGTCGCGGGTTCTGGAATACCTCGCGCAGGTGCAATCCAACCTCCCCGCGGGCGTCGCTCCTGAGCTTGGCCCGGACGCCACGGGCGTCGGCTGGATCTATCAGTATGTGCTGATCGACAGGACAGGCGGCCACGATCTCGGTCAGTTGCGGACACTTCAGGACTGGTTTCTGAAATTCGAGCTTCAGACGGTCGAGGGAGTGTCCGAGGTCGCCACCATCGGCGGCATGATCAAGCAGTACCAAGTCGTCGTCGATCCGAACAAACTTCGAGCCTTCGATATCCCGTTGCCCAAAGTGCGTGAAGCCATTCAGGCTGCGAACCGCGAAAGCGGCGGCAGTGTCATCGAAATGGCCGAGGCCGAGTACATGGTGCGCGCCACCGGCTACGTGAACGAGATCGCGGATCTCGAACAGGTGCCGTTGATGGTGAATGAACGGGGTGCGGCTCTGACCCTGGCCGATATCGCGGAAGTGCGGCTTGGCCCGCAGATGCGGCGCGGTGTCGGTGAGTTCGACGGCGAAGGCGATGCGGTTGGCGGCGTCGTGATCATGCGTTGGGGCGAGAACGCGCTGTCCACGATCGAGGCGGTCGAGACAAAGCTGGAGGAGCTTCGCGCGTCCCTACCCGATGGGGTCGAGATCGTCACAACCTATGACCGTTCAGGCGTCATCGAACGAGCGATCGCAAACCTTCAGGACAAGCTGACGGAGGAGTTCCTTGTCGTGGTGCTCGTCTGTGGGGCCTTCCTGCTCCACCTGCGTTCCTCGTTGGTGATCGTGCTGTCGTTGCCCTTGGGCATCCTCGCGGCTTTCATCGTCATGAAGATGCAGGGGGTGAACGCGAACATCATGTCACTCGGTGGGATCGCCATTGCCATCGGGGCCATGGTGGACGCGGCCATCGTGATGATCGAGGCTATGCATCGGCGCATGGAGAGCGAGAAGCTGACGCCCGAGAACCGGTGGCGGATCGTCGGTGAATGTGCGTCCGAAGTTGGCCCAGCATTGTTCTATTCGCTGGCGATCATCACGGTCAGCTTCATGCCGGTCTTCGTGCTGGAGGCACAAGAGGGGCGGCTCTTCAAACCGCTCGCCTTTACAAAGACATATGCGATGGCGGCCGCGGCAATCCTGTCCGTTACGCTAGTGCCGGTGCTGATGGGCTACTTCATCCGAGGTCGCATCCTCCCCGAGCGCAAGAACCCTCTCAATGTGGTCTGCATGGCGCTCTACCGGCCATTTCTGGACGCGGCAGTTGCCTGGCCCTTTGCTACAACCTTGATTGCTGCCGCTCTGGTCGGCTCAATGTGGTACCCTGCGAGCCGTCTCGGCACAGAATTTATGCCGGCCATGAACGAGGGCGATTTCCTCTACATGCCGTCGCTCTATCCCGGCGTTTCCATCGGCAAGGCGCGCGAGGTCCTGCAACAGACGGACCGTCTCATCGCTCAAGTGCCCGAGGTGGAGACCGTACACGGGAAGCTGGGCCGGGCTGACACGGCGACCGACCCGGCGCCACTCACGATGATCGAGACCACTATTCGCCTGAAGCCGCAGGAGGAGTGGCGGCCAGGCATCACAATGGAGAAGATCCGCGATGAGCTGGATCGCATTGTACAGGTGCCCGGCGTCACGAACGTCTGGATACAACCGATCAAGAACCGGATCGACATGCTCGCCACAGGCATCAAGACGCCCGTGGGTGTGAAGGTCTCAGGCGCCGATCTCGACATCATCGAACAGATCGCCATCGACGTGGAAGGCGCCGTTGCGGAGATACCGGGTACGGCTTCCGCTTACGCCGAACGGCCCGTGGGCGGGCGGTTCATCGAGATCGATATCAATCGTCAGGCCGCCGCCCGCTACATGCTCTCGATCGCGGATGTGCAAGAAGTCGTCCAGACCGCGATCGGTGGGCAGACGATCTCGGAAAGCGTCGAGGGGTTGGAACGCTTTCCCATCAACCTGCGCTATCCCCGCGACTGGCGCGATAGTCCGGACCGCCTGCGAGACCTGCCAATGGTGACGCCGAGCGGGGCGCACATCCCGTTGGGAGCCGTTGCCGAGGTCAGCGTGGTCGATGGGCCGGGGATGATCCGGTCGGAGAACGCCCGGCGCACCGGCTTTGTCTTCATTGATATCGCGGATCGGGATCTCGGCGGGTATGTCGTCGAGGCGCGCCGGATAGTTGCCGAGCGTGTAGATCTCGGTCCGGGCTGCACCCTCTCCAGAACAGGTCAGTACGAGTACATCGAACGGGTGCAAGAGCGCCTCACATTGGTCGCTCCGGCCACCCTAGTCATCATCACGCTGATGCTTTTTCTGGCCTTCAATCGGGTAACCGAGGTGGGCATCATTCTTGCGGCTTTACCAGTCGCTCTCGCAGGCGGTGTCTGGCTGATCTGGTATCTCGACTATGATGTCTCGGTTGCCGTTCTGGTGGGCTTCATTGCTCTGGCTGGCGTTGCCGTTGAAACAGCCATCGTCATGCTTCTGTATCTGAATCTTGCCTGGGACAAGCGGGTCGCACGGGCACGGGAGGATGCACGCGCGCTGACGCGAGATGACATCGAGGAAGCTGTCTTCGAAGGGGCATTGCTGCGTCTGCGCCCCAAGGTAATGACTGTGGCGACCATCTTTGCGGGACTAGTCCCGATTATGCACGGCTCTGGTACCGGGTCGGAAGTCATGCAGCGGATTGCCGCCCCTATGATCGGCGGAATGGCCACTGCAACGTTGCTGACGCTCTTCGTCATTCCGGCCATCTTCGTGATCTGGAAACGCCTTGGTCTCACTCAAACGAACCGTTCAGCCCTGCTTCAATCGAACCAACCCGCACTGCAGCCCGGCGAATGACGCCGGGCATTCGCGCTTACATAGGAGGTTTCCATGCGCATACTTCTACTTACCGCCGCCCTGGTCTTGTCCGCACCTGCGGTCATGGCGCAATCAACGCACAGCCACG
>JBGCFK010000268.1:0-3644 GCA_045106875.1 Paracoccaceae bacterium
TGCCGATATCAACGGCTACGCGGCAGGTCATGCGCTCAACTCCGATGGTTTTGCGGTCTTTCCGAAGACCTCTGCTTCGATTTCGGCAGCCGCAGCTTTCAGCGCAGCAACGATCGCGGTCTGCTTGCGCAGGAAACGGGGCGTGACGGTCACGCAGTTCAGTGCCGCATAGGGTTGTCCGTCAGGACCGCAGATAGGCACCGCGGCACCCGAAGCACCCTCGAACCGCTCGTCAATGTTCAGCGCGTGCCCGCGGGCGCGTTGCTGAGAAAGCCGTCGCAGAATTGCGTCGACATCCGTGACGGTCTGCGGCGTTGCCTGCTGCCTGTCCGTAGTTTCCAGATAAGAACGCACCCGGTCTTCGGGCAGATGCGAGAGGATGGCGTTGCCCATTGCAGTGCACCAGCCGGGGATCACGGGCATGTTGGTGACGTCGTAACGAATGGCCTGGGGGCTGATCCTGTGGGACAGCAGCCGAACATCCAGCCCCGGCGTGGGTGCGCCCAGAACCAAGGATTCCTCCTGTTCGCGCACCAGCCGGTCCAGATGCGGTTGCGCTGCCCGAAATATCTGCCCTGCGATACCGCCGACCCAGCCACCCTGATCCATGGCAGGAGCTAGCCGGATGAGATCCTCCGACGTGCGCACCAGATATCCGCGTGCCGTCAAAGTGCTCAGCAGCATATGCGCAGAGCTTTTTGGCAACTCCAGAATACGGGCTACATCCCTGAGCGCCAGCGCCCGGTCGGTCGACGCAAACAGCTCGAGAATGTCCAGCACCCGTCCTGCAGACTTCACGCTTGTATTCATATATGTGAACACCTGTTCTGATATGCGGATAAACATTGACGCTTGGTGAAGCTGCGAGTCAATATCGAACACGAATCTTCGCCCAAGAAGTCAATCGGAGGGCAGATGCCAGCGCTGGAGCAGCGTACAGCGATCGTGACCGGAGGTGCTCGTGGAATCGGGCGCGGCTGTGCGCACGCCTTGGCCGCCAAAGGCTACGCCGTCGCTTTGGTCGATGTGCTGGTCCCCGAGATGCAGAACACTCAGGCCGAGATCGAGGCGATGAACGTCCCCTGCACAATCCACGAAGCAGACGTGGCGCTGTACGGAAGAGCCCACGAGGTTGCTGCAAGCGTGCTCTCCAGTTGGGGTCGTATCGACGTGCTGGTCAACAATGCGGGTCGACCGATGCCGACAGGCGTGCTCGACCTGACAGAAGAGCAGTGGGACAGCACCATCGACATCAACCTGAAGAGTTGCTTCAACTACATTCAGGCGGTCTCGCCTGCGATGATCGAGCGCAACTATGGCCGGATCGTTTCCATGTCTTCACTGAACGCCCACTCGGGCGGGGTGACTGCGGCTGTCTCGAAAGTGGCCTATGCCGCCGCGAAGGCAGGGATTATTGGCCTGACCCGCGCGCTCGCCAAGGAACTTGGACCGCATATCGCCATCAATTGCGTCTGCCCGGGGCTGATCAAGACCGAGTTGACAATGAAGAATCCGGTCATCGCTGCGCGCGAGCCGGAACTGATCAAGGGGATCGGCCTGAACCGCTGCGGCACACCTGCCGATGTGGCCGAGCTGGTCGCTTTTCTTGCAACGGCCGAGCATATGTTCATCACTGGCCAGGACATCACAATAGACGGTTTCCAATGGAACCGTTGAAGCAGCAGACGATCCGGGACGAACCCGGGCTGGGGAGGCGGCGGGATATCCCCGCCAGAGCGAAACCTAGACAGGGAGACCGATCATGAGACTTTTCGACTACGCACCGGCGTTTGGCCGGACAGCGGCAGCGGCCTTGATTGCCGTGGGGGCTGCGGCGACCAGTCCTGCCGAAGCCGGAGGCAACTTCGTCTTTGCGAACTCGTCCGCCTATGACACGCTCGATCCACATGCCGTCTTTGACGTCGGCCGGGTGGCCAGCCGGATCAACCTCTATGACGGGCTGATGCGCTGGCAGGACAATCCGCCCAAGCTGCAGCCATGGCTGGCGGAAAAGGTCGAGATCTCGGACGATGGCCTGACCTATACGTTCACACTGAATGATGCGAAATTCCATGACGGCTCACCGGTTGAGGCGTCGGATGTGGTCTATTCCATAGAACGTATCCTCGCGATGAAGAAAGGCGCCTATTCGCTTTACGAGGGCACGGTTGCGCCCGGGTCCACCAAGGCGCCTGACGCGAAGACAGTGGTCTTTACGCTCTCGAAGCCATCTGCGATCTTCCTTGCCACGGTGCCGGAGATCCATGTCGTCAATCAGGAACTGGTCGAGGCGAATGTCGTTGATGGCGATTTCGGTACGGCGTGGCTGTCCAAGAACGGCGCGGGCTCGGGCTCGTTCATGCTGAAGCGCTATGACCCGGCCATCGGCTTTCAGGCCGAGCGGTTCGACGACCACTTCTATGGCTGGGATACGGTCGAGAGCCCGCTGGACAGCATCGAGTTCCGCACCGTTGTCGAGATCAACTCCCGCGTTCTGGGCCTGATGAATGGCGACTTCCACGGCACAGACGGATATCTGCCACAGGATCAGGTCAAGCGTCTGCGTGACAGCGAGAACGTCTATGTGGACGAGCAGGAAAGCATGCGCATCTTCTACTCGATCATCAACAGCGGCCGCCCGCCCATGAATGATCTGAATTTCCGCAAGGCGCTGAGCTATTCCTTCGACTATGACGGGTTCAACGAGAACATCCTGTCCGGCTCGGTCGCCCGTAACCCGGTGCCACTGCCGAACAACATGTGGGGCTCGCCCGCTGATGTCGAAGGCTACACCTACGATCTGGAGAAAGCGGCTGAGTATCTGGCCAAGGTCGAAGGGGATATTCCCGAGATCACACTGGGCGCGCTGGCAGGCTACGGCCAGACCGAACAGGCGGCTGCCCTGCTGCAGAACGGCCTGAACAAGATTGGTGTCAAGACCAAAATCGTGGCCGAGCCATGGCCCGTTGCCTCGGGCAAGATGCGCGACGAGAAACAGATGTACGATCTGCTGTTCCTGTGGAAGTCCACCTACTATGCGGATCCGAATAACTGGCTGGGCGAGATGTATGCCTGCGAGCAGATCGGGGCGCGCAACAACTCATGGTACTGCAACGAGGAGGTGGACAAGCTGTTGTCCGAAGCACGCACCAGCACCGATCAAGATCTGCGCCGGGCGAACTATGAAAAGGCCAACAAGTTGCTGATGGAAGATGCCGCCGGGATCTACGTCTACAACACCAAGTGGTTCGGCCCGTTCAACAAGGACGTCAAAGGCGTGCGTTTCAGCCCGATCGGCAACGGTCAGGAAATGCGTTGGATCTCGATGGAATGATGGTCTGCACGACCTGAACAACCTGAATGATCAGCGTGGCCTGGTCCGGGCCACGCCCCTTTCGCATCAAGCGGGGGCCGGATGCGCGCACTTGTCTTACTTGTAAACCGAATGATCTGGTTTGTACCCACGTTGCTGGGCCTGCTGATCATTACATTCACGCTCAGTCACCTGATCCCCGCCGATCCGATCGCCTTCATCGCCGGTGACAATGCAACCGCAGAACAGATCGCTGCGCTGAAAGCCAAGTTCGGTGTCGACAAGCCGGTGATCGTTCAGCTTTGGAACTACGTTCTGGGCGCCTTCCAAG
>JBGCFK010000269.1:0-23715 GCA_045106875.1 Paracoccaceae bacterium
TCGCCTTCAGAAAGCCTGGTGGCCGTGCGGGCGGTAGCAGGAACGAAATCCTCATTCACGGCTGTGGCAACCTTGGCATCGCCCAACCCCATTTCGTCCACAAGGTCCGCGAGCGTCTGCCCGCGCGCCTCATGCGGCGCCCCGTTCAGGATGATCTTCATCGCAGAACTCCGGTTTATGATTGTTGAGGATCAGGTCGGCGACTTGCCCAGCCAGCGCAGGCGCAAGCAGGAATCCGTGGCGGTAGAGCCCGTTGGCATAGATCGTCTGCCCAAGCGGTCCATCCTTTCGTCGGATACGCGGCAGGTTGTCCGGGAAGGCAGGGCGCGCGTCGGTCCCAATCTCCAGGATTTCGGCCTCGGCAAAGGCAGGATGCAGTGCATAGGCCGCGGACAGCAGTTCCAGCATGCCACGCGCAGTGATGCGTGTGCGCTCAGTCGCCTCAACAACAGTTGCGCCCAGCATGTAGACGCCCTCGCCGCGAGGGACGATATAGAGTGGGATGCGTGGGTGCAGGAGCCGCACCGGGCGGGTCAGCGTGACGTCCGTGCAACGGATCACCAGCATCTCGCCCTTGACCCCGCGCAGATCCGGCAGAGCATCGCGGGCCGCAAGGCCCCGGCAATCCACCGTGAGACCTGAAGTTTCCGGGGGCAAGGTTTCGACCTGAAGTCTCTCGGCGAGGTCTTCAAGCGCTTCGCGCGGATCGAGATGAGCCTCCCGCGCAAAAAACAACCCACGCTGAGCACGTTCGGCCAGATCAGGCTCTAGTTCCGCGATCCGGTCGCGGCCCAACGCCTCGGCCCCTTCGGTGCGCCGGGCGAACCGGTCAAGCTCTCGCCCGTCCCGGTCCATCGCAACCACAAGCGTGCCGTGCCTGTGGACCTTGGCGCCCTTGGCCGCCCACCAATCGGCAGCGTGCTGGCCAAGGCGGACAACGGGTTCTTCGGCGCTTTCACCCTCGCAATAGGGCGCAAGCATACCACCTGCCCACCACGAACAGCCATGTGTTCCGGGACGCCCGTTAGAATCGTGAACACGCACGGGCTGTCCGCGCGCGACAAGCTCCGAGGCCACCGCCAAACCGGCGACGCCTGCTCCAAGAACGGTTACCGGGTCCATGCGGAGTTTCCATGAAAGTGGTGCACAGGACCGTGGCCCGATCCGATCTTAAGATCGTCAGCAGCCCGTATCGCATCATGCAGATAAGCGTGCGCATCCTTGGCCGCCTGCGGCAACGACTTCCCCGCAGCCATGCACGCCGCGATAGAGGATGACAGAGTACAGCCTGTGCCGTGGGTATTGTGGGTTCGAACCCGTGTGGCCTCGAGAAAAACCGGAGGCGCGTCCCGCGTCAGCAGGATATCGGTGCAGATCTCGGCACTTCCATGACCGCCCTTCATCAGCACGCCGCCCGCGCCCAGATCCAGCAACATCTGGCCCTGCGCCTGCATGGCTTCCGGTCCGGTCGCCTCAGCCTGCGCCGTCAGAACCGCAGCTTCCGGCAGATTGGGCGTGAGGAGCGTTGCACGGGGCAAAAGCAGCTCGCGCAGCGCGCTGATAGCCTCGTCCCGCAACAGCCGATCCCCAGACTTTGCGACCATTACCGGATCGAGGACAACAGGAGCCTTCACGCTGTCCAAAGCCTCCACCACCGTCTGGATGATCTGAGGGCTGGACAGCATTCCGATCTTGATCGCGTTCACATCGATATCATCGAGGACGGCCTTGATCTGAGCATGCACCACGCCCACCGGGACCTCGTGCACTGCCGTCACCGCGCGGGTATTTTGCGCCGTCACAGCCGTGATGACGGACGCACCATAGACCCCCAACGCCGAGAATGCCTTGAGGTCGGCCTGGATGCCAGCGCCCCCGCCACTATCGGAGCCAGCTATGGTCAGTGCAATCGCCGTCACATACGCCTCCGCGCCGCCTCGTTTCATGGGCAGCCAGAGATCGGTTTCGTCAGATGCGAAAACCCGTTCCCTACGCCGGTACTGCCCGGATCAGGTTCGATGGGTTCGCGGCAAAGCCGAATCTCAGCCCTTGCGGGCACCCCAACGGATCAGTCACAACTAGTCGCGTCGGCCCGTGGAGGCAACCGATTTATGCAAGGAGGATCGGATGACTACTGGCATCGATATGGCGAACATGTTCGGTACGGGGGAGCCTGTCGAGACGTTCCTCGGACTGCCCAAGGGCGCGCTTGGAGATCCGGCCAGGGGCGCCATTCTCGGCGTTCCGGGCGTTACGCCCTACGGGACGGTCGGGCCGTATTGCAAAGACGGGCCGCAAGCCATCCGTGCCGCGATTGCAGGGGACGCAGCACTTGTGAGCCATATGGATTTCGACTGCGGCACACCGATGTTTCCGCATACGCCCAATGTCATCGATTGTGGAGACCTGCCCTATCGCAGCACCGACTTTGCTGCGAACCGTACCGGCGTGCGGGATGCAGTCCGCGCCATATTGAAGGCGGGAACGCTGCCCATCCTGTTGGGTGGCGACGATTCCCTGCCGTGTCCCATGCTCGAGGCTTATGCGGATATCGGACCGATCACGATCCTGCAGATTGATGCGCATATTGATTGGCGCGATGAAGTGCAGGGCGAGCGGATGGGACTGTCCTCGGGCATGCGCCGGGCATCTGAGATGGCGCATGTCGAGGCGATCATTCAGGTCGGAATGCGGGCGACAGGGTCGGCACGGGTCTCTGATGTGGAGGACGCAAAGTCGTGGGGCGTATCCTTTCATCCGGCCCGAGAGGTTCACCGGCAGGGTATCGAAGCGCCACTCGACCGGATCAAGGAGGGCGCCAATGTTGTGGTCTGCCTTGACGCAGATGCGCTGGACCCGTCCATCGTGCCGGGCGTGATTGGCCGGGCCCCTGGTGGATTGGGCTATTGGGATGTGGTCAACCTGATCGATGGCGCGGCGGAACGCGGACGCCTGGTTGGCTTCGAAGTCGCAGAATTCATGCCCGATAGGGACGTGGACGGCATCGGCGCATTGAACATTGCCCGGATCGTTGCCAACGTGGTCCGCATTGCGGCCAGATCCTGAGGACATCATGACACAGCACAAACTCTCTTCCGGACCCGACACTTGCCATTGGGGCTGGTTCTCGGCCGATCTTTCGCCGGTTCTGACGGTGGCGTCAGGCGACACGGTGCAGATTGACACGGTTTCAGGCGGACCGGATGTGCTGCCGGGAGACGGCTACAATGTTCCGCCGGAATTGCTAGAGATCCACGCGCATTGCGAACGCCGACTGCCGGGACACATCCTGACAGGGCCGGTGGCCGTTGAAGGCGCCGAGGCAGGCGACATGCTGGAGGTCCGTATCCTTGATGTGGGCTTGCGTCAGGACTGGGGCTGGAACTTCATCCGTCCACTGGCAGGAACCCTGCCCGAGGACTTTCCGGACTTGCATCAAATCAACATTGACCTCGACGCAGATGGCATGATGGGCCGCCTGCCATGGGGGTTGGAACTGCCGCTCCATCCATTCTTTGGCGTCATGGGCGTGGCGCCGCCCGCAGAATGGGGCGAGATAACCTCGATTATTCCGCGCGCGCACGGCGGCAATTTGGACCTGAAAGAGCTCGTCGGGGGCACCACGCTGTTCCTGCCGGTATTCGTTGCGGGCGCCATGTTCTCGTGCGGTGATGGGCATGGGACGCAGGGCGACGGCGAGGTTTGTGTGACGGCGATCGAGACAGCGCTGTCAGGCACATTCGAGTTCCATCTGCACAAGGGGGCGGCACTGGCTCGTCCCAGGGCCGAGACGCCCACGCATCATATAACCATGCACATGCACCCGGATCTGGACCGCTGCGCCGAGGAGGCATTGCGCGATATGATTGCGCTCATCGCAAAGAACACGCACATGACGCGGGAACAGGCCTATACGCTGTGCTCGCTGGCTGCGGACCTGCGGATCACGCAAACCGTCAACGGGAACAAGGGTGTGCATTGCATGCTTGCGAAGGAATTGTTGAATGGCTGAGGCTTGGGGAACGGGTCGATGCGCCTGTAGTCTGGTCCGATATGAACTGGCCTCTGCACCCTACTGGACGCATTGCTGCCACTGCACAGAATGCCAACGCCTGACTGGCTCGGCCTTTGCGGTGAACACGATGATCGAGGCCGAAAGGGTCCACGTCACGGGCAAGACAGCGGAGGTCACAGTCGAGACCCCTTCCGGCGGCGGCCAGACTATCAACAATTGCGCGAGCTGTCAGACAGCGCTCTGGACCTGTTATGGCGGCAATCCCGCCATCCGGTTTGTCCGCGGCGGAACGTTGGATCAGGCCGGCCAGATCGTCCCGGACATCCACATCTTCACCCGCTCGAAACAACCATGGGTCGTAATCCCGGAGGGCACGCGCACTGAAGACGGCTTCTATAACTACGAAGACGTTTGGCCTGCCGAGGCGCTCGCCCGCAGAACAGCCGCAAATGCCACCCATGGCGGTTGAGGATGGCATAAGGTCAGGATAGCATCCCGATCAAAGGAGACCACGCCATGCAGTGCTTTTTCGTCCAGATCCGGTGTGCCTTGGGCAAGGCCTATGACGTGGCTGAGGCTCTGGCGGACACCGAAAAGGCCTCGGAGATCTACTCGACCAGTGGAGAGTGGGATCTGTTGGCCAAGTTCTACGTCGCCGAAGACGTGGATATCGGGCGGTTCGTAAACACGAACCTGCACGCGATTGCCGGTGTGGAACGCACCCTGACGACCTTGACCTTCAAGGCGTTCTGAACGCCCGCAAACTCCCTAGCTACTGGAATGTTTCACGTGAAACACCGTCGAACTAGTAGATTGTCATTTTTTATTTTTTAACAAGCACTTACAGGTGACTAACCACACCGCGCCTGTTCGTGAGTTGCTTCAAGGATCAGGAACCACTTCCAGCAGGTCTCCAGGTTGGCAATCCAGCGCGAGGCAGATCCGCGAGAGCGTGTCGAACCGCACGCCCTTCACGCGGCCAGATTTAAGCATGCTCAGGTTCTGCTCACTGATGCCGATCTGCTCGGCCAGATCCCGACCGGTGATCTTGCGCCGCGCCATCACCACGTCGAGCCGGACAATTACCGCCATCAGACAAACGCCCGGTTCTCTTCAGCCATCCGGGCAGCTTCGGACATGGCCAAGCCAATGACCGTCAGCACACCCGCTGCAAAGAGAAACCCGATCTCGGCGCGTCCGACCCCGCCACCGATCTGTGCATAGGATACAGAATCCGAGACCACCCGGGTCACGAACCACACAAAGGGCGCCCGGGCGATCTCCAGAACCGCCGACCAGAACAACCCTGCCCCGGCGTTTCGGATATGCAGCGCTGTCGTGTCCGATATGATCTCGCCTTGTCCATAGCACGAGAATAGCCGGCGCAGTTGCTCCAGCGCGTAAATGCTGCACGCAACCGAGGTCACGTAGACGAGGACTTCCAGGAACACGTTCAACGAGAAAATGGGCTGGCCTGGATCATCTGGCGAACTGACCACAGATCCCGTGATCAAAAAGACCAGAAAAATCAAGAACCAGGCGACGAGGCCGATCATGCCCAGCAAGGCAACGTTGCGCAGCAGTCGGGCAAGCTTCAGGATTCTGGCGTTTTGCATATTATGTCCTTTCATGATTTGTTTATCGTAAATCATGAAAGATAATATGTAAAACTCGTATTTTTTCGCAAAGAGAGGGTACGATTCCGCAACGCCTGAACACCCGTCTGCCCCGACGGCACATTCTTCGAACACCTGAAAGTCAGCCTATGCGGTCCTCTACCCCTTGGAACGGCGCACCAACGCGATCAGAGGCAGCGCCAGCACTGCTGTCACCGCGAACATCATGAACCCGTCAATATAGCCGATCATGGTAGATTGCCGCGCAATCTCGCGGCTCATGCCAGCCAGGGCCTCGGGGCTGGCACCTTGGATATCCATTGCAATCCCAGGCAGCCGCAGGGTCTCGTTGAAAGGCGAGAGATTCGGGATCAACTCGGAATAGCTGGTCCGGGTCTGCCGGATCACAATTGCGATAGATATCGAGATGAAGATCGAGCTGCCCATATTGCGCACCAGATGGAAGATCGCCGTGCCGTCAGGCACTAACGGCTTGTCCAGCGTCGCAAAGGTTATGATCGACAGTGGGATCCAGCAGAACCCGACCCCTATTCCTTGCACGAAAGCGGCGACGAGCACATCATAGGTCGACACCGTCACGTCGAACCCGGTCATCACCCATCCGCCCCAGGCTTGCAGCAGGAATCCAAAGAACAGCGGAATGCGCGGGTCCAGCTTTCCCAGAATGAACATGGCCGCAAAACTGAGGAAGGTCCCTGCCCCGCGTGCCGACAGGATCTGCCCGATGATGCTGTCGGGATACCCCTGCACGTTTTGCAACAGGGTCGGCAGCAAGGTTATTGGCGTGAAATTCAGCATCCCGAAGATGAATATCAGCAAGCATCCGACCACAAAATTCCGGTCGCGCAGAAGTCCGGGGTTCAGGAACGGGGCCTCAGCCTGGAAGTTGCGGATGACGAACACCCACAATCCGCTGACAAAAACGCCGATGTATATGAGGATCTCCCAGCTTTCGAACCAGCCTGCGCGCTCGCCGCGGTCCAGTGTCAGCTGCAGTGCAGTGATCATGACAGCCAGTGCAACGAACCCGGTCCAATCCAGCCTTGGCGTTGCGCCCCTGTCCGAGCGCTCCCTGATAAACGCGAGCACACCCACCAACGCAATCGCTGTGAAAGGCACCAGCATGAAGAATACCCAGCGCCAGTTATATGCCTCGGACAGCGCGCCCCCGATGGCTGGCGCAATGATTGGCCCCATGATCACGCCGGTGCCCCAGATAGACATCACCTTGGGACGGATCTTTTCATCAAAGTTCTCAATCACGATTGCCTGAGAGAGGGGCACCAGAGGCGCGCCGAACGCGCCCTGCCCGATCCGGTAGATGACCAACTCGGGCACCGACGTCGCAAGCCCACACAGAACCGAGGACGCGCCAAACCCTATGATGCCCCAGATCATGAGCCGTCGGCGCCCAAACCGGACTGCAAGCCATCCAGCCATCGGCGTGACCACAGCGGTTGCTACAATATTGAAAGTGACGATCCAGGCAATCTGATCCGGCGTCGACGAGAGCGAGCCCTGCATCTGTGGCAGGGCCACGTTCGCGATCGTCACCGTCATTGCATAGAGCATGGTCACGAAAGTCACTGTGGCCAGCAACATGGCCTGCTGGAAAGTGCTCAGCTTCGTTGGAGCAGCGAGTTCGGTGGCCATCAATCCTGTCCGGCGGGCCGGATCCATGCGCGGGCTTGGCTGAGCACTTCGGGCATTGGCCGCTCGAATTCCGTGTCAATGCTAACCGCGACGCTCATCCCTGCGCGAAGCGTTGGTGCACTCTGCGGCATGTCCAAAGCCAGACGGACAGGCACACGCTGAACGACCTTGACCCAGTTGCCTGATGCGTTCTGCGGTGGCAGCACAGCATACTCAGCGCCGGTTGCAGGCGACAGAGACGAAACAGACGCAGTCCATTCGAGGTCCGGATAGGCATCAATACGCAACGTCGCACGCTGGCCTTCTTCGAGATGC
The DNA here is from genome assembly GCA_045106875.1 of Paracoccaceae bacterium. Classification (GTDB taxonomy): domain Bacteria; phylum Pseudomonadota; class Alphaproteobacteria; order Rhodobacterales; family Rhodobacteraceae; genus Thermohalobaculum. The sequence goes on from JBGCFK010000269.1 coordinate 7,621, forward strand.
GTTAAATCTGTTTCTTTGAGATTCGCTTCAACCCAAAAGCCCGTGGCCGCGACCAGGCTCATGACGGCGTCAGCTTCTTCGACAAACTCACCGTTCTGCAATGTGAGGTTGGCTGTTATCGCGTCCTGGGGCGCTCGCACTGTCGTTGCCGCCAGGTCCACCTCGGCCCGTTGCAGTGCCGCCTGCGCACGCAAGACATCCGGGTGTTTGTCCGCCGGCAGGTCCGGATCACCGCCAAGCTCGGTCAGCCCTTCGATGATTTCCTCGCGGATCACATCCGCACGCGAGGCTGTGCTTGTTGCTTCGCGGCGGATCTCGACCAAGCGGCTTTCAGCGATTGTCTTGCCCTTGCGGAGTTTCTCGAAGCGTTCCAACTCGCCCTGCATGAAGGCAGCATCCTGCTCGGCAGAGCTGAGCTCGGCCAGTTTGGTTCGATGCCGGGCTTTCAATGCCTGGACCCGCTGGCGCGCGGCGCCAAGCTCGGCCCTAAGTCGATCCCGTTCAATCTCGAACCGTTGTGGATCGATGCGAAACAGCAAATCGCCCTCGGACACGCGCGCATTGTTGCCCACGCCCACCTCGACAATGCGGCCCGAGACCTCGGCCGTAATGATAATCAGCTCAGACTTCACATAGGCGTTTTCGGTCGTCACATAGCGCCCGGTCGAAAGGTAAACGGTCAGCCCAGCAAGGGCGATGACGATCGGCCCACCAACCAGCAATACGGTCCGCAACACCCAACGCAGCAGGCGTGAGGGGAAGGACCGCTTAGCCTGCGTCACGGGTTCGCTCATACGAAGCTGCGGCATCCCGGGTCATGTTACCCTTGATCCGCGTCAGCACATCAATGAACTGCGCACGTTCCTCTGTCGAAAGCCCGTCCAGCGCCAAAGCCATCGTGCGCTCGGCCAGAGTTTCCATCTGATCGAGGATCGGTCTTGCCGCAGGCAACAGATGCAGCAGCCATGCGCGCCGGTCCTTTGGATCAGGCCGCCGCTCCAGCCATTTGTCCCGCTCGAGACGGTCGATATGTCGTCCTAGCGTTACGGTGTCGAGTTCGAGTATTTCGGCAAGCTCGCGTTGGTTCACACCCTCACGTGCCGCAAGGTGCACCAGCACGCGCCATTGTGCCCTTGTCACCCCCAGATCCTGCGCCCGTTCATCAAACCAGCCACGCATCATTCGCGAGACATCATGGATCAGGAATCCAGCGTTCGTTTCTGCGTTCAGCACTGCCATGCGCACTTATTATAAGCAGGCTTACTATGTGTCTATTCATAATGCGCTTGCTGTCGAAAAATCGGCCGGTTACTGGATCGGTTGCTCGTCGTCGAAGATGTCGGGCAGGTTCTCGATCGCGGCGTCACCAGACACTTGCGCCCTGCGCCGTTGCAGATAGGCCGAGCGCAAGGTCACATAACTGTCCGTGCTGTCATAGAGCACCTGGTCAATCACATCAGCATTCCGGTCGCGCCGGTCAACAAGCTCGACCGCAGTCAGTGAGGGCCCCACGAAACCCGGCACGTCCAGCGGTCCAAACGCTACTGTCGGACTAAGACCCCGGTCCACGATAAAGCCGGCAACGTCCCTCAAAGTCGATGGCCCAAGCAAAGGCAGCACCAGATATGGCCCTTCTCCAACCCCATAGGTCCCAAGCGTTATGCCAAAGTCTGTGCCGTCCTTGGGAAGGCCAAACTCCGTAGCCGGATCCAGCAAACCTCCCGCCCCGACAATCGTATTGATCGTGAAACGGCCCAGAGCGTTCAGGCTACGATCCATATCAGCCTGCAGTAGATAGTTGGCAAAGTCATTTGCCACATCCAGATGGCTCAAACCGTTGCCAATCAGATGTTTGAACAAGGTCGGCGTGATCAAGCCGTACCCCTGTGCCGCAGGACGCAAGACATACTGATCTGCCCTCACGTTTCCTGCGTGCAGAGTTCTATTGATGTTTTCATAGGGATCGGTCGCTGCGAACCCATCCCGGGGGGCCTTGACAGCACAAGCAGCCAATGCGCCCAGCAGGGCAACAGAAAAGCCTATTTTCCGGAACGCTTGCATTCTTGCCGCCCTCACTGCGCTTGATAGGCTCATCGCCCACCGTTCTGATTGCACCCTACACCACATAGGGTAAATGGGGTGCGATATCGAGTGGACCGTACTCGCAATTTGTTCAGAGAGGCTTATGCCGCCCAAAGCAGAAAGCACTTTGGCACCAGACCGCTGGATGGCGGCGTGGGTGGCGTGGGTCATGGCCACGCCGTGGCGAGCCTTGGCCGGGCTGAGTTTTCTGGTTGTTCTTGCCGTGTTTGGCGCACTCCGTCTGGGCGTGGACGCCGATTCGTCGCGGATGTTGTCGTCCGATCTGCCAGCACAAAGCCAAGCGCTTGCGGTGAACGCAGCCTTCCCCGGCATAAAACAGAGCGTCGCAATCCTCGTGCACGCGAATACGCCGGATATGGCAGACCTCGCGGTGCGAGAAATGTTGCCACTGTTGGAGCAGCAGACGGGCGAGATAAGTTCGGTCTTTTCAGTCTCTGCCAATCCGTTCCTGCAGACCCACGGGTTCATGTTTCGCGATCTTGATGATGTGGCGACGATCTTCACACGCGTGTCCCGGTCCTCGAACCTCGTTGCAACGCTTCGGAGCGACCCGACGCCTGATGGCTTCGCCAACGCCCTGATCTCGGCGGGCGCCCTTGCCGAGAAAGCCGAGATCAGCACCGAGGCACTGGATAGGCTCTATGGCGAAACAAAGACGGTAGTCGAGGCGGCTCTGGCCAATCAGCCCCGGATCTTCGGTTGGAGCGCGGTCCTCGACGACACCTCCACAACGGGCTCGGTGACGCGCGTCGTCACGGTTCGACCCCAGTTGGACCTGACGAGACTGAGTCCCGCCAAACCCGCCCTGCAAGCCGTCCAACGGGCGATTGCCGACATGCCTGCGGAAAGCCGCGTGGGGGTTGACATCGAGGTGACGGGGGAGCCTGCCCTGCGCGCTGAGGAGATGCGCAGTGTGCTCAGTACCATCGGTATTTCCATGGCGCTTTCGCTTGTCCTGGTGGTGATCATTCTGCGCATCGGGCTGGGGAGTACCGGGCGTGCGGCGATATCTTTCGCCTCGCTGACTGTGAGTCTGGTTCTCACAACCGGGTTCGCAGGGTTCGCGCTGGGAGAGCTGAACCTTGTCTCAGTGGCGTTCATCGTGCTGATGGTTGGGCTGGGGATCGACTTTGCGATCCATATCCTGACCCATGCGGTCGAGTTGCGCAGGACAGGTGCGACGCATCGGGACGCGATGAAGATGACGGGGCACCGGACGGGCCTGGCCCTGATCCTGAGCGCCGTAACCACATCGCTTGCCTTCCTTGCCTTCGCGACAACGGATTTTCGAGGCATGGCGCAGCTGGGACTGATCGGCGGTGTCGGCGTTCTGATCGCGTTTGCGTGCGCGGCTACAGTGATCCCGGCGGTTGCAGCGATCTGGCCCGGACTGACCGACGCGAAGGCCCTTGAAGCCTCGCCGCCGAAACATGGACGGCACCGTCCGATGCTTGCGCTTCTGGTGCTGGCGATTGGGGTCTTGTCCATTTTTCCCGCCAGTCAGGCCCGGTTTGACGCGGACCCCATCGGATTGCGCGACCCGGATGGGCCCGCGGTGCAGGCTTTCCGAAAGCTCGCTGCGGATGCTGAAACGACACCATATCGGGTCTCGATCCTTGCCCAAAGCCAAGCTGAGGCCGCAGAGATCGGCAACAGTTTTCGCAATGCGCCCGGCATTGGCGCGGTTGTGTCGCTGGCCGATCTGGTACCCCCTGACCAGGATGAGAAGCTGACATTGCTGGACATTGCTGCAGGCTCGCTGGAACACGCGGTCTCGGGCACTCCAACGGATCTGAGCGGCACAGCACCCACAGGCGGGTTGGCAGGTCTGGCCGAAGCGCTGAGTGACAAGTCCGGGATCGCTGGCGAACTACACAAAGTCCTGACACGTTACCTGCAAGTTCAAAGCCCCGGGCGCACCGAGGACTTGACGGATCGTCTGTTCAGGTCGTTTCCGCTTATGTTGGGACGGCTCGAGGCGATGCTGAACGCCGACTATGTAGATGCGGAGAACCTGCCCAACGCCTTGAAAGAACGATATGTCTCGCCTGAAGGGCGCTACCGCGTGGAGATCATTCCGGAAACCGCAGTGCAGTCACCGAGCGAGCTTGCGGCTTTTGCCAAGACTGTATCAGACATTGACACCCGCGCAGCCGGGGGGCCGGTTCAACTGACCGCTGCCGGGCAGACAATCGGCAACGCTATGATCTATGCCACTCTGCTCGCGGCACTGGCGACCGGAGCCTTGGCGGCGCTTGCGACCCGGCGGATCGTCGATACTGCGGCAATTCTGTTGCCCTTGGTGGTAGCCGGGCTGATGACAGCGGCAGCGAGCGTGCTGCTGGGGCTCCCATTCAACTACGCGAACGTTATCGTCCTGCCGCTTTTGATTGGCATTGGCGTTGACAGCGGTATCCACATTGCTTTGCGGGAACGCCGGGCGCCGGGCGCTGTGTTCGCGACATCGACGCCAAGGGCAGTGCTGTTCTCAGCACTTACGACAATGGCCGCTTTTGGAACGTTGGGACTATCCGACCATCAAGGCACGGCTTCGATGGGTATTTTGCTGGTGGTATCGATGACCGCAGCTGTTGGATGTGTCCTTGTGCTCACACCTGCCATTCTTCGCAGCGCTCCTGTGCGTCCAGGGCAACATCCGTGATGGAATAGTCACGAATTCGCAACTCCCGCGACGGAATACAGGCCAGATCGCATTAGACAGGCCCAAGGTTCGAGAACGGAGACCCGCAATGGCATTGCGCCCATTTCTCATCGCTGCACTGGCCGCGCTCTTGTCGCTGAACATGGCGCCTCATGGATATGCCGGGGACAAGACACAAGAAGCGGTGCGCACGGCCGAGCACCTTCTGTCCGACGCGCACGCAGCGCTCGGGGCCTCGAATCGCCCTGCATTGCGCGCTGCGATCAACACCGCCTTTGCCTTTGACGTTTGGGAACGGTTTCTGATCCAGAATCGGCAGGATGCGTTTGCCCCTGCAGAGAGGCAGGAGTTCCGGGGACTGCTGCCCGGATTCCTGGCTCATCTTTATCAGGACCAGTTTCAACGTGGTCTTTCCGCCGCACCGACCTTGGGTGAAGCGCGCGCAGTGCGCCGTGATGTTCTGGTTTCCTCCCAATTCCCCCGCTCGAACGGTGGGGAACTGCCCGTCGAATGGCGGATCAGGGAATTTCCTGGCCGCGGCAGTCAGGTGATCGACGTGATGGTTGCCGGAACCTCGTTCCTGTTGCTCAAGCGCGACGAGTTCACCGCGATCATTGATCAAGGCGGTGCGGAAGCGTTGTTGGTGCACATGCGCGAGCGGTCATTTTAAACCAGCTTCGGATCACAGTGCCGCGAAAACGGAACGCCAGTCTCTTGACCCCGGTCCCAGCGCTGTTATGTGCTTATGATGCGCCGCAATAAAGAGCGTTGGGCAGAGGAGAGTTCTCATGGGCGTCCCCATTCGTCAGCAGTTTGACATCGCAACCTACATTGCCCGCCAGAAACTGAAGGGCAATAAGCGTTATCCGCTGGTGCTGATGCTGGAGCCACTGTTCAAATGCAATCTGGCCTGTCCGGGCTGTGGCAAGATCGACTACCCGAACGCGATCCTGAACCGGCGCCTTAGCCCAGAAGAATGCTGGCAGGCAGCGGAGGAGTGCGGCGCGCCCATGGTCGCCATCCCCGGTGGCGAGCCACTCATCCACAAGGAAATCGGCGAGATCGTGCGCGGGTTGATCGAACGCAAGAAATACATCTCGCTCTGCACCAACGCACTGCTGCTGGAGAAGAAACTTCACCTTTTTGAGCCGTCGCCATACCTGTTCTTCTCGGTTCATCTGGATGGGCTGAAGGATCACCACGACAAGGCCGTGGATCAGAAGGGTGTGTTCGACAGGGCCATCAAGGCGATCAAGGCAACGCAGGAAGCAGGCTTTAAAGTCAACGTCAACGCAACGATTTTTGATGGCTACCCTGCGGACGAATTGGCGGATTTTCTCGATTATGCGCCGGCCCTGGGAACCGGGATTACGCTGTCACCGGGCTTCGCCTACGAACGGGCGCCAGATCAGGAACATTTCCTCAACCGTCAGAAAACAAAGGGCTTCTTCCGGGATGTCTTTGATATCGGCAAGAAGCGCGGGTCGAAATGGGATCTCTCGCACTCGCCGCTCTTTCTCGACTTCCTGCTGGGCAATCAAGAAATGCAGTGCACTCCGTGGGGTATGCCGACGCGCAACGTGTTTGGCTGGCAAAAGCCCTGCTATCTGCTTGGTGAGGGCTATGCAAAGACCTATGCCGAACTGATGGAAACCACGGACTGGGATCTCTACGGTACCGGTAACTACGAGAAATGCTCCGACTGCATGGCGCATTGCGGTTACGAGCCAACGGCGGCCAATATTGCATTCTCCAACCCCTTCAAGATGCTGAAACTGGCCGTCATGGGCCTGCGCACCAAAGGGCCGATGGCGCCAGAGATTGACCTCTCCAAAGCGCGCCCAGGTGAAGAGCATCACGAGCGTATCGTATCTGAGGAAATGCAAAAGCTGGAGAAAGACGCAGCTTAGCTGCCCCCTGCATCATTCAGCAGCTTGCAAAAGATATCGTCTGCAGCAGCGCGCAGAGTTGCAAGGGCACGATTGGAATCGCGGCCCGCCGCAACCAGACAAGGCAACTCCCATGGTTGCCTCACAAGTCCTTTGATCACGCGACCTATGCGTGGGCGACCATCTTCATTCAAGGCAGAGGCCGCAAGCACCGGCAGAGCCCTATCCGCAGGATCCGAGATCGCCCGCACCGCGAGGCATGGCAGCGCTCTCGCCGCAGCGACCTCGGCCACTTTGTGCGTCTCCATATCGACCGCCAAGGCGCCAGTTCGGGCTCGCAAGGATGCCTTTTCTGCAACGGACGTCACGACAACATCGGATCCGACCAGTAATCCGTCGGATGTCGATCCCAACAGCTTCGTTGCGAGCGGGTAAGTAGATAGATCAGGCGTTGTGACACTTTCAGCCGAAACCAGCGCACCAGACGCCAGAGCGGGGTCAAGCCCTCCGGCAATACCCCAACTGACCAGAAGCCTTGCGCCCGCATCCGCCAGACGCTGGGTCATCTGTTCGGCCTTGTCAGGCCTTGCACCGCTGACCATCACCGATACGCGTGCGTCATTCACCCAACGGCCAAGCGTGCGGACCTCAGAGACCATGCCGCAGATGATTCCGATCTCAACCATGAGCGGCTAGCCTGCAGAGACAGCGAAACAGCACAACCGGTGTTCCCGTCTTTTGGGGACGCGGCTGGGTGGGTGGAAGGTTCCGAAAGACGGGAGCATCAGATCCCCCACCGAACCTCGCGATCATTCGATGCCATCAGGTTCTCGTATCGCGCAGCGGCCCAAAGCGGGAAGAACGCTGCATAGCCGTGGTATTTCAGATAGAAAACCTTTGGGAAGCCAGTCCCTGTGTAGTGGGTCTCCTCCCAGCGCGCGCCCTCTCGGGGAGCAGCATCAAGCCATGCGATGCCGCGTTGCACGCTATCGCTGTCGGTCTCACCTGCTGACATCAACCCAAGCAACGCCCAAGCGGTCTGTGAGGGCGTGGCCACGCGGGCATGCCCTGCGCCCCAATCCTCATAGCTTTCCAATCCTTCGCCCCAGCCGCCGTCGTCCCGCTGGCGTGATTTCAACCACTCAACCGCGCCTCGGATATAGGACTGCTGCATGTCCTCACCCGCGCCCTGCAAGGCCACCAAGGCCGACCAGGTGCCGTAGACATAGTTGGCACCCCAGCGTCCGAACCACGAACCATCTTCTTCCTGCTCGCGTCTGATGAATTGAATGCCCTTGCGGATCTCGCTGGCGAACCGGTCTCGATCCACCTGTGCCAAAGCACCGACGCAGCGGGCAGTCACATCAACTGTAGGAGGATCCAGCAATGCGCCGTGATCTGCGAACGGAATCGAGTTCAGATAGTAGTGCTCGTTCTCCGGCTCGAACGCACCCCAGCCACCGCTGCGGGATTGCATGCCGATCAGCCACTCGCAGGCGCGTTCGATGTTCATTTCATAGCGCTTCGGGTCAGCCCGGTGCATGGCCATGACGACAACCGCGCTGTCATCCACATCAGGATAATCCGGATTCTCATACTGAAAGGCCCAGCCCCCTGGACGTACGCCTGGCCTGCGAACGGCCCAATCGCCCACATGGTCGAGGATCTGCTTGTCGGCCAGCCAATCCAGCGCCGCTGTCAGACGAGGGTCCTCGCGCCCGCCCGCCTCGATCAGCGCATGCACTGCAAGCGAGGTGTCCCAGACAGGCGACAGGCAAGGCTGGTAGTAGAGCTCCTCGCCCCGTTCGGTCATCAGCTTCTCGACTGCCCCCATCGCCGTGAGCATATGCGGGTGATCATCTGCATAGCCAAGCACCCGCAGCATCATGACGGCATTGGCCATGGCCGGGTAGATGGCGCCCAGCCCGTCCTCACCGTTCAGACGTTGAATGGTGAACTCCTCTGCCGCCTTGACAGCCTTGCCGCGCAACCCCTTGGGCAGCCACGGCTCGAGCAGACGCATCGCCTTGTCCAATTGCAGGAACAGGTCGCCAATGCGCGAGCCGGTCGGATTGGTATTGTAGACCTTGTGCTCGTCGGGCGAGGTCACGAACAACTCGCGAATGTCCCGCCCCGTCGGATTCTCGCCCCGCGCCCGCATCGCATAAAGCACCAGCAACGGCGTGAGGACCGTGCGTGACCAATACGCGATCTTGGACATGTGGAACGGGAACCATTGTGGCAACAGCATGCATTCCACGGGCATCACCGGAACGGCTCGCCACGGCACCTGCCCGAACAGTGCCATTGCGATGCGTGTGAAGACATTGGCCTTCGCCGCTCCACCCTGCCCCAGCAGCCAAGAGCGCGCTCGGGCCATATGCGGCGCGTTGATATCATCTCCGACCAGTTTGAGCGCCCAATACCCTTTGACCGTCGCCGAAATGTTCCCGCTGCCGTCATGGAACAGCGGCCAGGAACCATCAGGATTCTGGATACCCCGCATGTAGCGGGCAATCTTTGTCTCGCGTTCAACATCGATCTGGCCAAGAAAATGCTTCAGCAGGATGTATTCAGCGGGGATGGTGCAATCGGCCTCCAACTCGAAGACGATATGTCCGTCTTCCTGCTGCAGCGCCCACAATTCTTCAGCTTGCCCTTTGATGAGCACATGACGTTCACCACGCGAACCCAGCATGGGATCTCCAGAGAAATTCGATGTGGCCTTGTTCATTGTTCTCAAGTCCTTATGCGGCCAGCCGCGCCGCGTGCTCACCTGATCGGATAGCGCCCTCAATGGTTGCAGGCAAGCCCGTGTCGGTTGCATCACCCGCAAGAAGCAGATTTGTGAAACGGGTTCTGGCAGCCGGGCGCCGCGCGATCTGTTCGGGGGTCTGCACGAATGTCGCACGACGTTCTTTGTTGATCCTCGAGGCGTGGGGCTGGGTGGTCAGATTCAATGCCCGTGCGGTCTCGGCCCAAAGCGCCGGCGCAAGTTCCTCGGGGTCACGACCCATCTGGCCAAGCTGATCCGCTGCACTGACCGTCAGACTTACCACATCGCCTTTTACAAAGATCCAGTGCGTGTCCGCGTTCACCAATCCGGTAATCGGCGCGGCATCCGCAAGTGCGACATCATCCACCAGGAAATGCGCGTTCAGGATCGACGCATCGTCCTCGGGTGCGTCAATCCAAGGCAAAGCCGCCTTCAACCGCGTCGGCGGCAGCGCCAGTACGACACTGTCCTCAGCGCCCAATGCGACCTGACGCCCGTTTGAAAAATGCAGAGCCACAACGCGCGTGCCTTCGTTGGTTATGCCCTTCAACGCATGTTCGAAGGAAATGTCAGCTCCGTGCGCCTGAAGGTGCGCTACCGCCGGGTCCACCAAGGCGGTCCCCAGCCCCCTTGGCGCCAGCATTGGACGGCAATGGGCGCCGCCCCGGGCGAAAGTCTCGCGCATGACGTTCCACAACAGCTTCGCCGCACCGCGTTCAGGTGTCGTGTTCAGCACCGCCCAGGTCATCGGCTCCCAGAACCTTTGCCACAATGGCCCGCGATCACGCACCACATCCGCCACCGTTCGTTCACCTGCAAAGGCAAGCCCAAGACCGGGCAAGTAGTCCCAAAGCCCCGTTCCCGGCACGCGGCGGGATCGATCACCGACCCACCATGGGATCGGGCCGTCATTCATCGCCAAACGCCAGCGTGCATTGGTCGCAAGATCTACGAAAGGAAAAGCGGCAGCGGGCAACGTCTGCATGCGATCCTCTGCTCCAAAAACCCTCAGATAACTGTTGGCAGACCGGTTGCCCGACAGCAGCAGATGATTGCCGTTGTCTACATCTCGGCCGAGGCGCGGATCATGAAAGGTTCGGCAACGTCCACCGGCAAACGGGGTCGCCTCGTACAGCGCCGCGCGCCTGCCATCTGCCACAAGCTGCACCGCAGTCGAAAGCCCGGCCAACCCGGCCCCGACAATATGCACCCGTCCCGTCATCTCGGCCCCGCGAAGGCAGCGGTCCAGAGACCCCTGCGAAGTTTCTCGCCAGAGGACATGGCAATCTCCGCACGCGCGAAACGCTGCCCTTCCATACGATCAAGATAACCCTCGTAGACACCAAGCATCGCGAGCGCCGGCATCAGCGCGAGACGGTTGTGCGCCGGGATCTCAGCGCGGGCCGCGAGGAAGTGCTGACGCGCACGCGCTCCAATTTCCGTGCAGACGGCCTGCAAGCCTGACGCATGCGCGATCAATATGGGGTCGTGCGTGATCTCGGCACGGTCCAGCGCTTCTGCAGGCAGGTAGAGCCGTCCAATTTCGGCATCTTCCTCGATATCGCGCAGGATATTGGTCAGTTGCAATGCGTCGGCAAGGTGAAGGGCGAAGCGTTCAGATACCACACCGCGCCAGGCTCCGAAGATCCGCATGGACAACAGGCCCACCGAACCGGCGACACACCGCGTATACCGGGCAAGAACCGCGTCGGGGGGCGCAATTACCGGGCCCTTCGCATCCATCTCCATGCCTTCGATCATGGCAAGGAACTCGGCCTTTGGTAGATCATAGTCCGAAACGGGCCTCAGCAACGCCTGCCCGACCGCCGACCGGGGTGTGCCTGCATAAAGCGCATCTATTTCTGCGCGCCATTCTGCCAGCATTGTCATCTTGGTATCGTATGCGAGATCGCCATCGGCAATATCGTCCACAACCCTGCAGAATGCATAGACGGCCCGCATAGCCTCGCGCCGGGGGCGGGTCAGAAGTTTCATTCCCAGCGAGAACGAGGATTTTGCTGCACCGGTGATCCGGTCCACAACTTCCTGCGGGCTGACGCCTACGGGGGCTGGATCTGGCGCGAGATCGATCAAGCTCATCCACGCCTCGGGGTCAGAAAGGCCCGCATGCCGGTCAGGACGGCCATGGCTAGGTCGAATTTGGATAGCTTCACTCTCCCGGCAAGGGGATCCTCACGACGCAAGCGGGCAGAGAGACGGCTAGCCAAGGCTGTGATCACGGCGGTTTCGGCATGCAAACGGCGCGAAACCGGCTGTGCGGGCCGCGTTCGCGCAACCACCAGCAAGTCATCGCAGCGGTCGAGCATGTCATCGAGCACGGTACGCAGACCCGGTGGCGTCCGGTCATTTCGCAAGACGTCCACAGTCAGTTTTTCCCCGGCCAGCATATCCTCAGGGATGTAGACCCTGCCCATCTCGGCAAGGTCTTTCTGGCAATCCTGCAAGTGGTTGAGGATTTGAAGCACTGTGCAGAGCGCGTCCGAAGCCTCCCAAAGCTTCCGGTCCTCTCCGTGAAGATCCATCAGATAACGGCCCACCGGATTCGCAGATCGCGTGCAATAGTCGATCAGTTCGGACCAATCCGCATAGCGGGCCTTGTGCGCGTCCTGACGAAACGCGGCAAGCAGGTCCCGCGCATGCCGATCCGTGACATTTGTTTCGGTCAGGCTTCGGGCCAATGCAGTCGCCTTGGCGGGCCCGTCGCCATCCAGACCGGCTTCGAACGCATCAAGGCGGCGGAGCTTTTCCTCAGGTGTCAAACTGGAATTGTCCGCAACATCGTCCGCCGCACGTGCAAATTCATAGAACCGACCAACATGTGGGCGAAGCGCACGTGAGATCAGAATCGAAGCCACAGGGAAATTCTCATCCCCAGCGCCTTTGCCCGTAGGTGTCTCGATTGCATCGCCTGCCAGTGCGGTGTTGTCGGTCATCTTGCGTGCCCGCTTTGTTGTCCAGAGCAGAATAGTCATTCGTTGACCGGAACTCAATGAAGGGAACGATCACACTTGCGGGGGACATCTGTCCCCGGTAGGCGCAAGGGGATGTGGATACTAACAGTGGTGATCGCGTGGCTGGTACTACTCCTCTTCTGGGGCGGTTTCTGGCGAGCAGATCAGCGTCTGAAGAGTTCTCCTGAGCCCGAGATCTGGCCTGACGTGGTGATCGTCATTCCCGCACGCGACGAGGCTGATACCATCGCCGAGGTTGTGAGGGCACATCAGCGCACCGATTATCCTGGCAGCGCATACGTCATTGTGGTGGATGACTGCTCCTCCGATGACACTGCGTCGCTTGCGCGCGAAGCGGGCGCCGATGTTGTTCGGGCAGCGCCATTGGAACCCGGCTGGTCTGGCAAACTGTGGGCTCTGAACAGTGGGCTGCAGCACGCGGACAGGACCCGCCCAGATGCGGAATGGGTACTTTTAACCGACGCGGATATTCTCCATGCATCCGCGACCCTTCGCGCGCTTGTCGCAAAGGGACTGGCAAAGGGCCTGTCAATGGTGTCCCTGATGGCCCGTCTGGATACACGTGGTTCGTGGGCGGGGCTGTTGATCCCCGCATTCGTATTCTTCTTCCAGAAGCTCTACCCGTTCCCATGGGTGAACCGACCGGGGCATTGGTGCGCTGCGGCGGCAGGCGGTTGTGTTCTTGTCAGGCGCAAGGTGCTGGGCACCATCGGCGGGATCGCGGGCATCAGAAGCGCACTGATCGACGATTGCACCTTGGCCGCGAAGATCAAGCATACACCACCAGGACGAAGTATTTGGCTGGGGCTTGCGGATCATGAGGCAGTAAGCTGGCGCGACAATCAAAGCTTCGGCTCGATCTGGACCATGGTCACCCGGACGGCCTTCACGCAGTTGCACCACTCGAGTTGGCTGCTGGTGGGGGCTGTTGCCGGAATGGTATTTTTGTACCTGACACCGCCATTTCTGGCCCTTTGGGGGAGCGCGACACGAGATCTGGCAATGACCGCATGCGGATTTGCGGCTTGGGGGCTGATGGCGGTGGCCTTTGCACCTACGGCGCGGCTCTACGGCCAACTGCCATGGCGTGGCCTGCTGCTACCCTTGGCTGCAGGGATCTATGCGTCAATGACAGTCGGCTCGGCAATCGCGCACTGGCGCGGTCGCGGTGGGCAGTGGAAGGGGCGGACTTATGGCTGAAGCAGATGACCTTCAGCAGACATCCAGACCAACGCTTCGGAAATCGCGTCTGAGACCGGCCTTGGAACAAACCCCAGGTCTGCCTGCGCTCGGCGGCTGTCCAGAGTTACTGGGTGTGCAGCCAGCCTGACGCCTGTCAAAGGCGCTGTTGGAGGCCGCTTTGTGAGCCGAGAGATCAAAGCCTCAACTCTTGCTGCAGTCATGGCGATGACAAGTGGAACCGTGCGAGCGGGCGCGGGGTGGCCTGTGTGCCCGGCGACGATCTCGGCCACTGCACGCATCGGGAGATCTTCTCCTGACAGAAGATACCGTTGGCCGGTCTGCCCGCTTTGTCGCGCGGCGATAATGGCATCTGCAACCGCATCGGCATCCACAAGGTTCAATGTGCAATCAAGCAGCGCCGGGACTTTACCGGTGGCAAGATCTCGCAGCATCCGAGCCGGCGGCGTGAGATTGACATCTCCTGCCCCGACAGGTGCGGCAGGCATCACGATGCTGACCTCCTGCCCGGCTGCAGATGCCCCGAGCGCGGCAAGCTCGGCCTGACGTTTCGAGCGCGGGTAAGGTCCCAGCAGGTCCGTCGGCGCGTGCTCGGCGCTTTCGTCCAGAAAGCTTCCCGGCGACGTCTGCTTCGATATCAACGTGGTAAAGCTGGACACAAACACGGTCTTTGCTCCGACGCGCCGGGCAGCTGCGAGCACCCGGCAGGTGCCGAGCACGTTCACGCGGTCATAATCGAAACGTCCAGGCGACCAAAGCGCCGCGATCGCCGCCGCATGAACAACGTGGCGCGCACCATCGCAGGCGGCGGCGACGGCATCCGGGTCAAGCACGGACCCCTGCAAAAACTCGACCCCTTCCGGAATTTTCTCGGGCGATTGCAGATCGAACCCACGCACAGGCTCGCCCGCCGCCGCGAGTTTGCGCACAACCAATCCACCCAGAAAACCCGCCGCACCCGTAACCAAAGTTGTCATTGCAGCCCCTGCTGACACACCAGAAGGCCTTCATCATAGGCCGAACCCAGGACCAGCAACCCATCACCATAAATCGCCGAAGTGGCACCCGAAAAAAGAGCGCCCTCCACGTCATCGTATAGCACCCTGACTTCCTCGTCAGAGGGATCCACACGGACAATCCGCGAGGGAGCGTTGTTGCGCCAGCCTTCTCGATAGAGCCACAGATGAACAAGTTTCGGATGCAGGGCCGCCACGATCCAGCCGTCCTGGTCGATGTTGAGGTTATCCGGCCCACCCGGAACACGCAGATATCCCCCATCAGGCGTGCGGATGCTGCGGCGGCGGGTTTCAGCAACGTAACCAGCGGCGATCCCGTTTGGAAAGGCAAGGCCATCGATCGTGTCGGTCAGGCCAGCACCGTCAAACCGTGCCAAACGCCCGGTGCCTGCGCCTGGCAGCAAATCACGGATGGAGGAAAGACAATCCGACCGGTCCAGCGTGATATTCAACATGCCATCGGCTTCGCCTGAAAATTCAAGGTCGTTGGCGCGGCAAAGACGTTCGCCGGTCAACCGCTGTTCAGGCGCCCAGGCCTGATCGTCCACTGGGCCGATCAGAACTTCGGCCGTACCAACAACCGGGCGATTGACGAGTGCGATCCGGGTCCCATCCGATGACAGCGCCATTCCGTGCGGTCGGAAAGCCTGATCTGCGTCGTCACCACCATACAGCCGCCGCGCGGTGACGCTCACATCCTGCGTCTCCAGCGCGAAAACACTGATAGAGTACAGCCCCCCCGAAGGCGCCGCCAGATCTTGCCGATCATGCGCGGTCAACAGGATCTCATTCTCTGAAAGCGTCAAAGCCATGTCTTCAGCACCCACGATGAGGTTGCCTGTGACGTCATCTCTCAATGAAACACGGCGACAATCGGACGCCGCAAAATCTGCGCGCAAGGCTGTGGGCGAGGCGAACACCCAGATGGCGGCCATCAGAATCGCCAGCAATACAACCGCGATCGCGGTGATCCACCTCAGCAGACGTGCGAGGCGATCCGCGGATCTTCCTGATAGTTCCATCGTTCAATCCATGGCTTCCAGTGCTGAGCGACCTTAGCTGCCGCATCCTCGTCAACGTGGAATGCATTCTTCTCGAATGTGCCAAGCTTTGCGAGGTATTCTTCAAAGCTTGGGCTGGCGTCGGTGAATCCGGGCAAGTCGAGACCAGCATAAATGCTCTGCAACGCGCCGATCGGATCGCTGTCGAGGGCCGTATATGGAAGCTCGATGAAATCCGGAGCCCCCATGCCCGCCGTGTCCGCAACCAGCCGCTGCATCATTCGGTCATATACGCGCAGGATTGTGGCATCCACATCCAGATCCGCAGGCAGGCTCTGCAAAGCCATCACATCCAGTAGCCTTGCATAGAAGTTCCGCATGGACAGAAAGACATCTAGCGGATTGCGGTGAATATGTATGAACTTTGCATTGGGAAAAATCTGGCGCAGCAAGGC
>JBGCFK010000027.1:0-7545 GCA_045106875.1 Paracoccaceae bacterium
GACAAGTGCGGGCGCATCGGCGTCTTCTTTATTTTTCTTGCCAGTGTTTTCGGGCGATAGGGCTTCTCCCCAGACCTGTAGCTTTTTGCGAGAGTCTACTTTTTCGTAGGTGTCTGCCGTAATTAAGGGTTTCCCGGTGAAGAGTTGCGTAAAGGCATTGAAAAAGCCCAGCACTGCGAGCAATAAGCGAAAGGGAATGAGGCAGATTTCTTTGAGCGCTTTCAGAATGCTAAACGACCCTAGCCGTGCTTTGCATGTTCCCGTCCTCTGTCTGACCATTGCATCTGCTTCAAAAGCGAATGTCACGAAAACAGAAACAGCCGCTGAAGCCGCCGGTTTTCCCGATGCTTTCTGTTCTGTTTTCGACAGTCGGCATGTTTCGTGGCAGGCAGAACTACTCGGGGGGCCTCTCGCCCAGCATGTGCGTCGTAGCGGCAAGACCCAGCAAGATCGCCAGCCCGGCAGCCACATACCAGAACAGGATTGCACGCAATTCGGCATGGACAAGGCTTGCGACATCGCCAGCCTCAGAAGATGCCAGCAGCAACGTCCCGGCAAAGATCAGTCGTCCGACAAAGCTCTGCACCGAAAGATACGTGGCCCTTCGGCGATCCTGAAGAAGCGGCTGGATCCGGGCCAGCACGAACGGCCTCGCCAGACTGTCCGGCACCATGCGAAACAGCAGCAATCCGATGATCAGCGTGCTGCCGGACGCGGAAAGCGCCCCGATCAGACCGATTTGCATCGCGAATGCCAGCAATAGTATCCCCGCAAATCCGATCGCACGGCGCAGCACGGGGGCCAGCCATGACGTGCCCACCGAGACAACCATCATGGCCGCCGAGACCGCGCCGCTGACCAAGGGCGCTTCTGCCGCCCAGCCCTGAGCCTGAAGCGCCGACAGGATGAAGGGCTGACCAAACACGAACGGCACGTGGCTGAAGACATACATGGCAAGGGAAAGGACAAGACACCAGAGCAGCACGGGATGCGTCAGCATCTCGCGAAGCGTCCCGGCTTCGGTCCCTGTTGCACTGTCGCCGTGCGGTGGTTCGGTAAAGCACAGGGCAATCCAAAGCGCACCCGCAGCCGCCATCGCTGTCGCCACATATGCCAGCACGAAGCTTTCCTGCGCCAACACGCCACCCGTCAAAGCCGACAAAGCAAGAGCCGCGAAAGAATACCGCCACGACCGAAGCTCCTCAGCCTCGATTTCCGCCGCACGGTCCGAACGCGCCAACGATTCGTAGAGAAGCGCCGAGTCAGTGCCCGATGCGAATGCCTTCGACGCACCAAGTGCCACCTGTGCCAAAGCATAGACCCAGAACCCGCCTCCAATGGCCTGCATGGACGCCGCAAGCAGCAGGCCGACAGAGGACAGCACCAGCGTCACACGTCGCCCGACCCGATCCGACAGATAGCCCAGCGGGACCTCCAGCGCCGTCGTCGAGATGTCGTAGATCGCGTACATCAGGATCGCCTCGGCAGGCGACAGACGTTCCTGAAAGAACAGGAACCAGATCCCCTGCCAGAAAAGAAGGTTCGTGCAAAACTGAAACCATGGGTAGAGTCGCAGATTGGCGGTCATGCGGCATCATCACGTGCGGTTGGCGCTCTTCGGCATACCGGGTACATTGGCAACTCGTCCTATCTTTGCGCTGTCGGGCGCGCCATCAGATCCGCAAGCCGCTTGCCCGGTTCATCTTCGAAATGGGTTTCAAGAAACCTCGGCGCTCGGATGAAATCCAGTCGGAACGTCCGGAAATCTGCACGCAATTCGCACCAGGACGTCATGCTCCATACCGCACCATAGAACGACAGAAGCAGCGGGCGCACCGTGCGCTCGGTTTCATCACCTGCCTTGGAGCAGTACGAAAACGTCAGCTTTCGCCGCTCCCTGATCGCTTGGCGGAGCGCCCCACGCTGGATCTCGATGGGTTCGGCCCAATGGCTCGACGGCGCATTGACGGGAATGTTCTCGACCGAGGCCTGAAGGTCCGCGGGAAGTACCGCCTCGATCTTGCGCAGCGCCGAGCGGGCGGATCTGGCCAAGGCATGGTCCGCCCAGGATTCAACCATGCGGATGCCCAGAACCACGGCCTCGATTTCCTCTTCATTGAACATCAGCGGCGGCAGATCCATCTGGTCGCGCAGCATGTAGCCGACACCGGCCTCACCCTCGACCGGAACGCCTGATCCGATAAGCGATGCGATATCGCGATAGATGGTGCGTTCCGAGACCTCCAGCACCTCGGCCATGTCCTGCGCACGGACGATCTTGCCGCGGCGCAAAATCTGCACAATGTCGAAAAGCCTGTCGGCACGGCGCATGGAAAAACCTCGTCTTTCATCATGAGTGTACTCCTAAGACATGTCTCCTGACAGCACGGTGTCAGGAGTGTTCGACGTCTCCTGACGACAGGCTGTCAGGAGCGCGTGTCCATGATCAACCCACGCAATCAACGGAGGACCTCATGGGACCCTACTACGATACGAGACTTCTGGATGAGATCGGGCGAGAGCGGCTGACAGGGCTGACAAGCGACGCGCCGGGCGACAATGAAGGGATCACTGGATACGGGTTGGTGGTGCTGGCTATGGTCGGCATGATCGCAGCGTTCGGGCATGGTGAAGATCCGAAGGTTGAAAACCCGGAGCCTGAACTGGCGCTAGTGACAGACGATCACTCTTCCCTGCCATGAGCCTTGAGACGGGCGTGCAGGGCATTTGCCTCGGGCGCGCCCGCTTCAAGGGCAAAGACATAGGCGTGCGTGAGGTAGAAGCACTCTGCGTCCACATCATTCGCCTGATCAGCGGCTTGGGCGTAGAGGTGTACAAGACTGCCCCCATCGCCAGCGTGATGTGCGGCAATCAGGGAGGCGTCCAACGCAGCCCGTTCATGGCTCATGCCTGCATCTGCCGCGCTATCCATGCGTGGAAATCGTGCGTCGGGTTGTCCATGACGGGCGAGAACTTGCCGCCGTCGAACATGGATGCCGACCGGCCACGCTGCATGCCCTCGACCACAAAGATGTCCTCGTCGAAGATTTCGCGCCATTGCTTGGCATTCTGCGCGCGCATCTCGCGCCATTCCTCGCCTGCAACTTCTGGGGAGGCGTAGAAGATCTGCACATGCTCCCGCGAGAAGTCGTTTGTGACAGGCTCGACGATAAACCCGTATATGTGATCGTTCTGGAGCCCGATCATGACATTCGGGAAGTACATCGGATATTCCGCGCCCGAGGCCCACATCTCGGCTTGATCGTCGAACTTGGGGAACTTCAGGCCCGGATCATAGACCGTGGTACCCTGTCCGCAGAACGGATCGCCAAGGTCGAGATGGTAGTGATCCTCCAGCCGCGAGTAGGCGTTCAGGCCCGGATGGATCCATGGCAGGTGATAGCTCTCCGCGCCGTTTTCGATGGCCAGTTTCCAGTTGCCGTTCACCTCCATCGAAAACGTGCCCTCGTCCCCGCACTTGTAAAGCGGGCGGTCGAAGTCTGCATAACGTGCGATGGCGTTGGCGGCATATTCCTCGAAGGGCGGCGCCGTGCCGTCGAGATTTATGAACACCATACCAAGCCATTGGTGCGAGCGGACCTCGAACAGGCCAAGCTCCTCTCGCTTGATGGTGTCGTGGCGATTGGTCCCCGGCCCGCCGACATGCGGCGTGGTGCGCAGGTTTCCATTCAGCTCGTAGCACCATGAATGGTAAGGGCAGCGGATGGCGCGCTCGATCTTGCCGGGCTTCTCGATCAGGATCATGCCCCGGTGACGGCAGATATTCTGGAACACACGGAGTGTACCGTCCTTGTCGCGCACCATGACAAGCGGCTGACCGAGGAACGTCAGCGGCTTGGCATCACCCGGTTCAGGCGCATCCGAGACAAACCCAAGCGCCGCCCAGTTGCGAAAGAACACACGCTTCTTCTCCTCCTCGAACACCTCGGGCGACGTGTAGAACTGGTTTGGAAGCCCCCGCGCAGTGGCGACGGGTTGGGTGACTTGTGACAGATCAAACTGAAAGGCTGTCATGGCGTGGCTCTCCCTGAGTATCCGGACAAGAGTGCAACCCCATTGAACAATGCGTCTTTCCTCATGGCGACAGCAGGATGTCGCAATCTGTCGAACGCCCGTGATGACGGGTTCGTGACCACTCATTCGACCGAATCGGCTATCCCGTGCGTTAATATGCCGAGCGAACAATGGAGGTGGCCATGGATATGCCCCGAAACTCACTGAAACTGCCTGTGTTGATGGTATTTGGCGCGACCTTGCTGGCCGCATGCCAGCCCGCACACACGCGCGGCACCTATGACAACGGTATCTATCAGGAACCGGTCTCAGCCCAATCGAGAGTGTATCGAACTGCGGATGGCCGGGTCTTCCGGACCCGCGCCGAGCGCGATGCGTATCTGCGTGCAGTGGAGCGTCAGCGGGAACGCGAGATCTACGAAGCGGATCTGCGCCGCGACCAACGTCTGCAACGACGCACAGACGTTCTGGCTGCTGAACGCGCAGCCGAGCGCCGTGCACGCCAGAATGCACGGCTCGAACGTGAGAGACGCCGTCAAACGCAGGCAGAACGCGAGCTTCAGCAGGCCGAGCGGGCGCGTCGCAGGGCCGAGCGCGCCGCACGCCAGGCTGAGCGCACCCGGCAAGGTCAGACGCGAATCGGCCGCGACCCCGATCTGGTCGAGCGCGAGGCACGCCAGCGCGAACGCGAAGCGCGCCGCGCCGCGCGCCGGGCGCAACGTCAGCAGGACGAACTGGTGCGCTCGCAGCGCGTTGCCCGGCAACAGGATGTTCTGCGACGCCAGCGAGCCCGTGCTGCGCCTCTGAATGGCGCCGTGTTGGACCAACGCACCGACTACGAGCGACACTGGCGCGTGGGTGAAAGCCGCTCCGAGTTTGAACGCCGGCTTGCCTCGGCAAAAGCCAAGGCAGATCGCGATGGTGGATCCGTTACGGACTACCTGAACCAGTCGCAGCAAAACAACGAAAAGTAGCCTTCCGACGGAATGCGCTCCCCGACCCGTTCAGGTTATGGGGGCGCAATTTCGGTGGGAGCCGTATCATGAAATCAAGATCATTCTGGGCGGCGACTGCTGCGTTGGCTTTTGTTGCAATTCTGGGTGCATGCCATCCTGCGCATTACGGGCGCGGCTATGACAGAGGCCCATACGCAACCTCGGCGCCCGGCACATATGAACGCGGCGTGCGGCGCGGCGCCAGGATTGAGAACCGTGCAGATCGCCGCCGTGACCGTGTCGGAAACCGTGTTGACCGTCGGCAGGATCGTGTCGAGGATCGGCGGGACAATCGCACAGATCGCCGGGCGGATCGGACCGACCGACGTGCGGAGCGCAGAGCCAATCGCGAGGCCTTCTGCATTAACAACCCCGATAACCGTCGCTGCAACCGACGCGTTCAGTAGCTTTCAGGCTTGTCGAGCCTCAACAAACTTGCGCCGCGCGCCTTGAACAGGGGGCGTGCGGCGGGAGAGAGGGTTTTCGGAGCAAGATAAGTCACGAACACCCTGCCAAGCTTGGCCCTTCCGGGACATTCGCGACAAGGCCAGTTCAGGTTGCTCCGAAAACGCTGTGGCTTGAAGATCTAAGCAGCCTCGGCAGGGGCGAAGCGGGTGTAGAACCGCTCGTCCTTCAGGGCCATTTCGGCAAGCAGCTTGGGGGTCGCAAACCTTGGCCCGAAACGCTCGGTCAGATCGTCACAGATTTCCTTGGCCTTGGCCGCGCCCATGATGTCCAGCCAGCTGAGCGGCCCGCCCGACCACGGTGCAAAGCCCCAGCCAAGGATAGCCCCCACATCGCCTTCGCGGATATCCATCAGCACGCCTTCCTCCAGCGCACGCACGGCCTCCAGCGTCTGAGCCATCATCAGGCGGTGCTGAACGTCCTCGAGGCTGGGCTGTTCTTCGGCATGCGGCCAGATCTCGGCAAGACCGACCCATAGGCCGTCCCGCTTGCCATCCTGGCGATAGGCATACATGCCACCACTGGATTTTCTGCCCATCCGTCCACGTTTCGTGACCATCTCGTCCAAAAGATCATCCGCACCCGAGCGCGGGTACGCATCACCCATGGCAACCTCGGTCGCCTTGGCGATCTTCAGCCCCAGATCCAGCGAGGTCTCGTCAGTCAGTTGCAGCGGACCCAGAGGCATGCCCATCTGCTTGGCCGCGTTCTCGATCAGCGCGGGCTTCACGCCCTCGGTGACCATCATCAGGCCCTCGTTGATGTAGGGAATGATACAGCGGTTGGCATAGAAGAAGCGCGCGTCGTTGACGACGATCGGGGTCTTCTTGATCTGACGCACGAAATCCAGAGCCTTGGCCACGGCCTCGTCGCCGGTTGCCTCACCCTTGATGATCTCGACCAGCAGCATCTTGTCGACTGGCGAGAAGAAATGGATGCCAATGAAACGGTCCGGGCGCGAAGACGCCTTGGCGAGTTCGGTGATCGGCAGGGTCGAGGTGTTGGACGCAAAGATGGCATCCGCCGGGATCACTGCCTCGGTAGCCTCGGTCACGGTTTTCTTGATGCCCGGATCCTCGAACACGGCTTCGACGATCAGGTCACAATCCGCCAGATCCGCATAGTCGGTAGTGGTGGCGATACGGGCGAGAACCTCGGCCTTCTTCTCCTCGGTCACGCGTTTGCGGGAGATGCCTTTGTCGAGAATGTCGGTAGAGTAGGATTTGCCCTTCTCGGCGGCGTCGAGATCCCTGTCCAGCAGCACAACCTCGATCCCGGCATTCGCTGAGACATAGGTGATACCGGCACCCATCATGCCGGCGCCAAGTACGCCAACCTTCTTGACGGTCATGTCGCCCACACCGGCAGGGCGCACGGCACCTTTCTCCAGCGCCTGCTTGTTGATAAAGAGGCTGCGGATCATGGCCTCGGAGGACGGGTTCATCAGCACGTTCGTAAACCAGCGCGCTTCTATCTTGATGGCGGTATCGAAAGGCACCAGCGCCCCCTCATAGGCGGCCGAAAGCATGGCCTTGGCCGCCGGATAGACACCTTGGGTCTTGCCATGGGTCATGGTGATGCCGCCCATGAACATTTCGAAACCCTTGGGTGTGTAGGGCGCACCACCGGGCATCTTGTAGCCCTTCTCGTCCCATGGCTTGACCGCGTCCTTTTCAGTGGCCCCCGAGACCCAGGCACTGGCCTCGGCCAGCAGATCTTCGCTTGGCACGACCTTGTCGATCAGCATCATCGCCTTGGCCTTCTTGGGCGCATAGGTCTTGCCCTGCAGCAGAGGCTCGGCCGAGCCCATCAGTCCCAGCATCCGAATCAGGCGCGTGGTGCCGCCCGCACCGGGAAAGATGCCGACCAGGATCTCGGGCAGGCCGATCTTGGCCTTGGGGTTGTCGGCAGCAATACGCTGGTGACAGGCAAGCCCGATCTCCAGCCCGATGCCAAGCGCGGTGCCAGGCGCGGCCCAGCAGAATACCTTGCCGCCCTTGTTGGTCTTGGGATCCGCTCCGCCACGCTCGATCTTGCGCAGGACCCCGTG
>JBGCFK010000270.1:0-4148 GCA_045106875.1 Paracoccaceae bacterium
CGGTGATGCACTCCAGCCAATACACGGATGGCGAGGACTGGACCGGCAAATCTGCCATCGTGATCGGCACAGGGAACTCTGGCCACGACATCAGCCAGGACCTCGCGTCGGCAGGCGGCAAGGTCACGATGATCCAGCGCAGCCCTTCCATGGTCGTGGGCATCGAGCCATCAGCCCAGGTGCCCTACGCACTTTATGACACCGGTCCGCCGCTGGAAGATTGCGATATGATCGCTCAGGCCACACCGATCAGCCTCGTCCGCGAGATGCACAAGCAGTTCACGATTCAAAGCTGCAAGACCGACAAGGCCTTGCTCGATGGTCTGTCCGCACGCGGCTTCCGGCACGATTATGGCGAAGACGGCACAGGCTGGCAGTTCAAATACCTGACGCGCGGTGGCGGATACTACTTCAACGTTGGCGCGTCTGACATGATCGTGGATGGGACCATAGGGCTGGAGCAATTTGCCGACATCGAAAGCTTCACCGCCAAAGGCTTGCGGATGCAGGACGGGCGCGAGATCCCTGCGGATCTGGTGGTGCTGGCAACAGGATATCGCCCGCAGGAGGAGCTTGTCGCCCGACTGTTCGGGCAGGAGACAGCCAACCGGGTCGGCAAGATCTGGGGTTTCGAGTCTCCGGACGCGCAGGAATTGTCGAACATGTTCTGCCGCACGGACCAGCCCGGTCTGTGGTTTATCGCAGGCAGCCTTGCCCAATGCCGGATCTTCTCGAAGTTTCTGGGGCTGCAGATAAAGGCCGTTGAAGAAGGCCTTGCGGGTTGGCAGCTGGAGTAAACTCCAAGGCTCTCGCCTTGTTGGGCCACCTCTCGAACCTTGTTGTGATTTGGCAGAATTCTGCTCTTAGATAAATTCTGCCTTACAAGGTAGAGACCCAGATCCTGTGTCCGATGAGATATCTGAAGGTGATGGATGCTGGACAGAAATGAACAGGCGTATGAACTTAATAACTCGTGGAGTTCTGGAGCAAGTTTTGACGATCGTCTTTGTCGTATGTGCCGCTCTAACATTTATTGTCAGAGGTGTCTGGCTGGCTGCTGCGACGCAATGGCGATTTCACCTCTGCCGTCCGGCGATATCCTGGCGGCTCTGATTGCGGCAACATCTTCGCAACGCGGTCTCGGCTGATCCCCAAAACTTCAACAATCTGACGCCCACTCAACCCATCCTGAAAATGGGCGCGGGCACTTTCAGATACATTTCCACAGTAAACATCCCCGAGCCCTTCCATCAAATGAAAGGGCAAAGTGGCCGACTTCTACGCCGCCGGCGACAACACAACGGTGCCACTACCGTGGCCGAGTATTGCCCCGCCGTTTACATCCGCACTTGAACAGGCCCGAACCGGGCCTGTGATTAATGTGTCCGGCTCAGCCAGGCATGTTTGCCTGTCCTTGTCGGTGACACGCTGCCGCAACTGACCTCTACCAGACCGAGATCCAGAAACAGCGCTGCATGTGCATCCGGGATGCGATCATCGCACCCGCAAGCGCAGAGCTTGCCGAGCGATGCCTGTTCATCCTTTGAAAGCGCCTCGAAGACCGTATGGCTCTTGCTGCCCATTGACCTGTACCAACTATGAAGACTCGATGAAAAGACGGTGACGTGTTCTATTTCCGATGTCCACCAAGCCTATGTCACATTTTGTGGCATTGTTGTGACATTCTACACCACTTAGCGTTTAGCGCGATTTCATCACTTAAATACAATTATAGGAAGAATCTTACGAATTTGACAATGTCAGCCCGGATTCCACAATTAATGCCTCGATTGCGTCTGCCACGTCCACATCCTCGATGTTATGAGCGTTGCGCGCGACCCTGATATCATGGGCCCGGCGCAGAACCTCGGCATGGGTGCGGCCTGCAGGCGGTTCGAACTTGTAGCAGGCCAGTTCGATCCGATGCCCACAAGGCTCGACGAAGTAGAGCGACCACATGAATCCGCGATCCACTTTGCAAGTGTTCGGGATCTTGAAATCGTTCAAACGCTTGGCCGCGTGCTCGTAGGTGGCAAGGCTGACCTGAAACGCAATGTGATGGGTCGACCCGATCTGGTCCTGCACTTGCCGCCCGGGCTTGCGGTCTTCGGACGTGAAAATCGTGATCAACCGTCCGTCACCCGGATCAAAATAGAGGTGGTTCACCGACATATCGTCAAGGTTTGGCTGCTCGAACACAAAGGGCATCCCGAGGACACCCTCCCAAAAGTCGATCGACGTCTGGCGATCAGCGCCATTCAGCGTGATGTGATGAACACCCTGGGTCTGGATACGTTGCATCGCTGTCTCCTTGTTGCTGGATCGGAATTGCCATTGTCGTGCGGCGCAGACAAGACGCCTCGGCGTCAAGCACTGTTGCGTCTGCTGCAAACACTGCCCATCATCACACACATCATTTCCTTGCCGACCAGTTGGACACGTGGAAGGTTCGTGAAGAACTGGGAGGATCCATGGCTCAGCCAGCACCAGACCTGACATCGGCCCGGACGGCTTTCTACGATTCCATCGAGCCTGAGAACCTGAGGGCACTTTGGTCGGTTATGGGTCAGATCATAACGCCTGAGCCAACGAGCCCCTGTGTCCCGTACCTATGGCGCTACGACACCGTGCGCGCCCGCCTCATGGAAGCTGCGGACCTGATCACCGCCAAGGAGGCTGAGCGCCGGGTTTTGATATTGGAAAACCCCGGGCTGGCCGGCACTTCCAAGATCACCACATCGCTCTATTGCGGGATCCAACTGGTCACGCCGCACGAGGTCGCGCCTGCTCATCGGCACACGCAGTCCGCTCTTCGCTTCGTACTGGAGACGGCAGGCGGCTATACGACTGTGGGCGGTGAACGCACAGAGATGGCCTTTGGTGATTTTGTAATCACGCCCAACTGGGAATGGCACGACCATGGCAACACCACCGACAGCCCGACCCTGTGGCTGGACGGTTTGGATATTCCGGTCGTGCAATTCCTCGATGCCTCCTTCGCCGAGGGTTACGGCGAAGATAGCCAGCCCGAGACCACACCCGTGGGCGACAGCCAGGCAAGGTACGGGGCGAATATGCTGCCGCTCGGATACGAGAAGGTCACGCCCACGTCACCAATCTTCAACTACCCCTATCTACGCGCACGCGAAGCTCTGGAACTGATGCGCCGTGCCGAGGCCTGGGACCCCTGCCACGGCTTGAAGATGCGTTATGTGAACCCTGTCGATGGCGGCTGGGCCATGCCCACGATCGGCACATGTCTGCAGTTGTTGCCAAACGGGTTCACGTCAGCCCCCTACCGCTCGACAGATGCCATGGTGTTCGTGGGTGTCGAGGGAAGCGGACGTATCCAAATTGGAACAAAGTCCCTCGAATGGGGGCCGCGGGACGTCTTCGTGGTGCCGTCATGGCAAGAAGTCGTCCACGAGCCGCGCGAAGATGCCGTGCTATTCAGCTATTCTGACCGGCCAATTCAGGAGAAGCTTGGTCTTTGGCGCGAGCGGCGCGGACAAGTGTAAAATCTCGAACCAGACGGGCGCGGAACCTGAAGGATCCGCGACTCCATTCTCCCCATCTTCGCCTCCGGCTGCGACGGGGCCCCGTGGGCGCCCGGACCGCACAGGTTCGATTATTCGGCAGCCGTCTTGGCCGTTTGCAACCAGTTCCATACCCTCAGTGGCGTAGCGGGCATGTCTACCCGGTGCACACCATCTTCCCAAAGCGCATCCAGCACAGCGTTCGTCGCCGCGGCAAGCGCGCCGACCGTGCCAGCCTCACCGCACCCTTTCATGCCAATATAGTTCGCCGTCGAGGGCACAGGTTCTGTCGTGAAGGGAACCATTGGCACATCATCGGCCCGTGGCATGGCGTAATCCATGAAGGATGCTGCCAGAAGCTGGCCATCGGCATCATACACAACATGCTCGGTCAACGCCTGGCCTATGCCCTGCGCAACGCCGCCATGAACCTGTCCCTCGGCCAGCATCGGGTTCATCAATGTGCCGAAGTCGTCGACCACCGAATAGCGCACGCAGCGTGCAACGCCGGTGTCAGGATCCACCTCGACCTCTGCCACATGGCAGCCGTTCGGGTAAGAGCGCCCCGGCAGCTCTCGTTCCGACTGCTGTGACAGAAGATCCGTCATCCCC
>JBGCFK010000271.1:0-9624 GCA_045106875.1 Paracoccaceae bacterium
GCCCGGCATCGGACGCACGCTGTACGTGGTTCTGGCCACGCAGAGGGGGCAGGCCGGTTCCGGGGCGCCCGACATGGCCGCACAACAGGGCCAGTGAGATCAGGCAGCGCGAATTGTCCGTACCATGGATGTGCTGCGAGACACCCATGCCCCAGAAGATCATGCCAGCACGGGCATTTGCGAACTTCCGCGCCACGTCGCGCAGGACGTCTGCGTCGATACCGCAAAGCGGCGCCATCTTCTCTGGCGGGAAGGCCCGGATGTGCTCGCGGAATTCGAAAAAACCTTCGGTGAAGCCCTCGATGTAATTCCGGTCGTAGAGCTTTTCCTCGACGATGACGTTCATGATGCCGTTCAGCATGGCGACATCGGTGCCGGGGCGGAATTGTAGCATATGGGTTGCGTGGCGCTTCAGGCCCTGCCCGCGGGGATCCATCACGATCAACTCGCCGCCGCGTTTGGCGAATTGCTTGAAGTAAGTCGCGGCAACGGGGTGGTTCTCGGTCGGGTTGCACCCGATCGCGATGGCGATATCGGCGTTCTCGATTTCGTTGAACGTGGCTGTTACGGCGCCGGAGCCGACGTTCTCCATCAGAGCAGCGACCGAGGACGCGTGGCAGAGCCGCGTGCAGTGGTCCACGTTGTTGTGCTTGAAGCCCTGGCGGATCAGCTTCTGGAACAGATAGGCCTCTTCGTTCGAACATTTGGCCGAGCCGAAGCCTGCCACCGACTTGCCCCCGAAATACGAACGCAGATCTGCCAGACCACGTGCGGCCACATCCAGAGCCTCTTCCCAGCTTGCTTCGCGGAAATGGGTCCACGGATTGGCGGGATCAACGTTCAGGCCCTTGTCGGGCGCATCCTCGCGGCGGATGAGCGGTTTGGTCAGCCGGTGCGGGTGGTCGACATAGTCGAACCCGAAGCGGCCCTTCACACAAAGCCGGTTTTCGTTGGCGGGGCCGTCAACTCCATCGACCCAGGCAATCTTGTCGTCCTTGATCTTGAAGCTCAGCTGGCAGCCAACGCCGCAATAGGGGCAAACACTCTTGACCTCACGATCGTAATCCTGGCTGGAACCCTGCTGCTGATCGTCCAGAGCTGTCGCGGGCATCAACGCGCCCGTCGGGCAGGCCTGTACGCACTCGCCGCAGGCAACGCAGGTGGACGCGCCCATCGGATCATCCATGTCGAAAACGATCTTGGCATCATGGCCGCGGCCCGCGAACCCGATCACGTCGTTGACCTGGACCTCGCGGCAGGCGCGGACGCAAAGATTGCAATGGATGCAGGCGTCCAGATTGACGCGCATGGCCACGTGGCTGTCATCAAGCAGGGGTACCCGGTCCGCTTCGATCTTGGGCAGACGGCTTTCATGCACGCCCTGGATATTGGCCATTTGCCAGAGATGGCTGGCGTTGTCGCGGGCTTCTTCCTGTGGAGGTTGATCTGCAACCAGCATTTCCATGACCATCCTGCGCGCACGTGCCGAGCGGTCGTTCTGGCTGTTCACGACCATGCCGTCGCGCGGCTCGCGGATGCACGAGGCGGCAAGGTTCCGCTCGCCGTCGATTTCGACCATGCAGGCGCGGCAATTGCCGTCCGAGCGGTAGCCCGGCGAATCCTTGTGACAGAGATGCGGGATCAGAGTGCCTTCACGCTTTGCGACTTCCCAGATGCTTTCGCCCGGGGCCGCAGTGACCTCCTGACCGTCCAGGGTGAATTTGATCGTGTCGCTCATGGGCGATGCCCTCCCGATTTTGGTCTGGTGTTTGGTATACCAGACCCAGGCGCTGTGTCGCTAGTGCTTTTAGGGATAGCATCAAGTGCGCTGCCAGTCTGAGGGAAACCGACAGGCCAGGTGGTATTTTCGTCAGTTCCAGCTGATCAGGGTGCGAGGACCGTATCGAGAAACTGCAAGACCCGGCTGCGGGACGCCTCGCGTGCAACCGGATCTCCGCCGAAACCGACGCCCCGCTCACCGCAGACATCCAGATACGCCTTGCGCGCCTCTATGCTGGACAGGTGCTGCGCGCCGTCCACGGTCTGTGTGCGGCCCTCCAGGGTGACGACCAGCGTGCACTTGGGTGTGACGTCCCGCACCGTGATTGCCCGCCCGATGGTGAAGTCGGGCGATCTCGAGTCAAAGCCATGGCGTGCGCCATCATACACTTCCCAGGCGATGGGTTGTTCCGCGGCCTGCCATACCTCGGCCTGACGCACACAGGGCGCTGCAGGGGTCCAGTCATCCTCCGATCCCATCAGGTATAGGGTCGGCGAGGCCAGCGTCTCTGCATCAAGATCCCAACCGCAGAACGGGTAGAATGCAATCGCAAACGCCATCCGGTCCGCGCCCCCATCCGCATATCCGGCCACACGGTCCACGGCTGACAACGCCGCTGTGATGGCACCTTTGGACCAGCCGATCACGCCGATGCGGTTCTTATCGATTCGAGGATGCGTGGCCAGCAGATCCTGTGCTGCGAAGACGTCGGCCATCATTGTCTGGGCCGTGACTTTCAGCTGATCCGCGACAGTTGACCCGATCTCGCGCGGGGCAAAGTGGTCCATGATGAAAGCCGCATAGCCTGCCTTGACCAATGTCTCCGCCATGCGGTCCTGCCGCGCGCCGGTGCCGCCTGACCCGTGGGACAGGATCGCCGTTCCCCGCACCTCGCCATCACCGTCAGGCAATATCAGGTCGCCGTGGACAATCCGATCAGGACCTGCGCCCGAGATCATGTCCGGGAAATCATAGGGATCCTCGGACACGAACGTGATCCGCCCGTCTTCGCCGCCCGCCAGAGTGATGCTGACAGGGCCCGGCGAATAGGGCAGCACCACGCAGGCGGGCACTACCAGCAGCACGGCAAGCGCGAGCACTTTCATCCGAACAACCTCGGTTTGAGCTTCAGGATCGTCTCGCCCATTTCGCGCGAGATCTTGTAGGCCGCGTCCAGTGCCTCGGCATGAGCCTGCTGGCCCGCCGCGACGGCGGCATCGATGGAGGACGCCTGCACAAGGCTTGCAACCAGTTCGGGATGCGCGCGCGCATAGCCCTCACCGAAAAGCACATCGATCTCGGCGACCGCATCGGCGAGATGCCGGCGCGGGGCTTCGACGGGTGCGTAGGCAAGATCGTCTGGCATGGTCCACCTCCACGCCTCGGCATATAGGGCACCCGGCCCACGATCCAATCCCCCCGCTTGCGGGAGCGATTGTTGGTGCGTATCGTCTTGGGACGTGAGCGGAGATTGATTTGACCGATTGGTATACCGAACTTTGGGTTCCTCTCAGGGACTGGGGTCTTGCAAATCCCGACAAGGCGATCGGTACGGCGTTCCTTGTCGTTGGCGCTCCTTTTGTGGGCTGGGTCTGGTGGCGCAAGAACATGCGCGCCAAGCCCGAGGCTCCTCCGCCATTGGAGGTGAAGCTGGAAACACCCGCGATGCCTGTGACGCTGGAGGCCCCAACGCCTCAGATCGACACCTTGACACTGAACATCGAGACCTATGAGGCGCAGGTGCGTGCGCGCATCGAAGCGGCGCAGCGGATGTGGGAAAAGGCCGAGGGGACGGAGAAGGAATCCCTTGGCCAGCAGATCGGGGAGCTTCAGGGACGGCTGGAGAACATCGAGCCTGCCTTTGACGCCGCCAAGGCGCGGATCGTCGAGTTGGAAAAGCTTCTGGAACGCGAGGGCAACCAGATCGGGGCCGAACGGCTGGAGCGCGCGGAAAACGCCCTCGCCGCAGGGGATTTTGACGAGGCCGACGCTCTGCTGGCCGAAATCAGTGCGGAGGAAGACCTCGCCGTCCAGCGCAAGGCCCGCGCCGAGTATGGCCGCGGCCAGATCGCCGAGGAACAGGTCCGTTGGCACGATGCGGCGAAGCACTATGGCGAGGCTGCGGATCTATCGAAAAGCTTTCGCGACCATCGCAAGGCAACTGAATTTGCGTCGAAGGCTGGCGACTTCGAGACAGGCTTAGTGCACGCAAAGAAAGCCGTGGCAGCGGCGAGAGACGAGTTTGGAGACGGAACTGAAGCAGCCTCGGATGCTCTGAATTCCTATGCTTTTCGCCTCAAGCAGCTGGGCAGGTATGAGGAGGCCGAGCCGCTCTATCGCGAGGCCATCGGGATCGACAAGGCCACGATCGGGGAGGGGCATCCGAGTTATGCCATCCGCCTCAACAATCTCGCGAAGCTGCTGCAAGACATGGGCAAGCCAAAGGAGGCGCGGCCGTTATATGCCGAGCAACTGGAAATCAAACTGAAGACTATTGGGCAAGATCATCCGAGCACACAACTCGGCGCCGCCAACTACGCCATTCTCCTCCGCGCACATTTCCCCGATGACCCGGCGCTGAAGGATCTCGAAGCCACATTCGGCCCGGATATCGGCAAGTAAGCCGCCGTTAACCCGCCGACTTCCTGTACATACGCGTGCCATACCCATGCCATACGCTTGCGGTACAGGTGCCATACGCATGCCATACGCCTGTTTCCGGGCAGAGGGCCTAGCGTCCGCCCTCGATCATCCGGGCGTGGACATAGCCCTTGGTGATGTCGATCATCTCGTCCATGCCCTTCTCGAAGAAGTGGTTCGCCTCGGGCACGGTGGTGTGTGTGATGGTGATGCCCTTCTGCGTTTTCAGCTTGTCGGACAGCTTGACCACGTCGTCCATGGGCACGATCCGATCGGATTCTCCGTTTATTATCAAGCCGCTGGACGGGCAGGGGGCGAGGAACGTGAAGTCGTACATATTGGCCGGCGGGGCGACCGAGATGAAGCCGTTGATCTCGGGACGGCGCATCAGAAGCTGCATGCCGATCCACGCGCCGAACGAGAATCCGGCAACCCAGCACGCCTTCGCACCCTCGTGCATCGACTGCAGATAGTCCAGCGCCGAGGCCGCGTCCGAGAGCTCTCCGATGCCCTGATCAAACTCGCCCTGCGATCGTCCTACACCCCTGAAATTAAAGCGTAAAACCGTGAATCCCAGATCCCGGAACGCATAGTGCAACCGGTAGGTCACCGGGTTGTTCATGGTCCCGCCAAACTGCGGATGCGGGTGCAGGATCAGCGCGATTGGCGCGTCCTTTTCGGGCTCCGGATGATAGCGCCCCTCAAGGCGTCCTTCGGGTCCGGGGAAGTGTACTTCGGGCATGCCTGTCCTGTTTGTTATCTGCTCCGTCGGATTGCTTGACAGTATTAGTCGGGCATCCTAGAACAATTCTAAATCTAAAAGGCGAGCCAACACCCGCGGGGATTGCGGGGAGGTAACGATGGAAGACGTCAAGGTCAACATCTGTCGCAGGGGAGAGGGCCATGAAACTCAGCACAAAAGGGCGATATGCCGTGACTGCCCTGGCCGATATTGCCCTCAACGGGACGGATGGCCCGGTTGCGCTGGCCGATATCTCTGCACGCCAGGATATCTCGCTGGCCTATTTGGAACAGCTTTTCGTCAAGCTGCGCCGGGCAGGGCTGGTCGAATCGGTGCGCGGCCCCGGCGGCGGGTATCACCTTGCGGGCCATCCCCGCGACCTCAAGATCGCAGCCGTCATGGCCGCCGTCGACGAGCGCCTCAATGCCATGGGCTGCGACGGGCGCTATGACGAGGGCAAGGGCTGCGGGAAATCGCACGAGGCCTGCCTGACGCATCATCTGTGGGAGGAATTGTCCGCTCACGTGCACGTCTTCCTCACTCAGCGCTCGATTGGCGATGTCATCGAGAACAAGACATCCCCGTGCCCCGCGGTGCCGGACTTCATCTCGATCATCGACGAGCCGGAGGTGCTGGTTCCGTGACAGGGCTGATCGGTCAGCGCGTCTATCTGGACTGGAACGCAACGGCGCCTTTGCGGCCCGAGGCGCGCGAGGCGATGCTGGTGGCAATGGACACGGTCGGCAACCCGTCATCCGTCCACGCCGAAGGGCGCGCGGCCAACAAGATCATCGAGACGGCCCGGGGTCAGGTGGCGGCGCTGGTCGGCTGCGAGCCGTCGGAGGTGGTGTTCACCAGCGGCGCAACCGAGGCGGCGGCAATCGCCTTTGCCGGTGCCGATCACGTCTACCCGTCTCCGGTCGAGCATGACTGTGTCCTCACGCACGGGCGCAACAGGCCGGCGCCGGCACCGCCGCATAATGTCGCGTGGCGCGAAGCCTATGCCGTCGATGCGGACGGGATCGTCGGGTTCGCGGATGACCAGGCGCCCTGGACCGACGACAGTTGGGGCGTGCAGCTCTTCGCCGTGCAGGCCGCGAGCGGCGAGACTGGAATCTGCCAGGGCACGCTGGACGTGCGCCCGGCCTCGATGGTGCGCGACGTGGTGCAGTCGGTGTTCCGGATCGCGGCGGACTGGACGCGGGATGCGGACATCCTGCTGGCCTCGGGCCACAAGCTGGGCGGGCCCAAGGGGGTCGGCGCCCTGGTCGCCCGCGGCGCGGCCGGCAGCGACGTCGCGCGGGAGACGCCCTTGCGCGGCGGCGGGCAGGAACAAGGCCGCCGCTCAGGCACCGAAAACGTCATCGGAATCGCCGGTTTTGGGGCCGCCGCAGAGGCCGCTCAGCGGGATCTGGAGGCAGATGTCTGGGAGCCCGTCGAGAAACTTAGAAATATTCTAGAAAGCCGCCTTGCCGACGCGGCAAAAGAAACCATCTTTTTTGGTCAGGAAAGCCCGCGGCTGCCCAATACCTCGTGCTTCGCCGTCCCGGGATGGAAGGGCGAGACGCAGGTGATGCAGATGGACCTCTCCGGCTTTGCCGTCAGCGCGGGATCAGCCTGCAGCTCGGGCAAGGTGAACAAGGCGAGCCGTGTGCTGATGGCCATGGGCTTCGACGAGTTAACGGCCTCGAGCGCGATCCGCGTCTCCATGGGGCCAACCACAACCGAAGCGGAGGTCATGGCCTTCGCGGACACCTGGATAGAAGCCTACCGCCGCCGCAAAGCGCGCGCGGCTTGAAGGAGAGAGCTATGAGCGCAATGGACACCGATGTTGTCGTCAAGGAAGGCGTCGATCAGGAAACCGTGGACGCGGTGCGCTCGGTCGGTGAGCGGTACAAGTATGGCTGGGAGTCCGACATCGAGATGGACTTCGCGCCGAAGGGTCTGAACGAAGACATCGTGCGCCTGATCTCAGAGAAGAAGAACGAGCCCGAGTGGATGCTGGAATGGCGTCTCGCTGCCTACAAGCGCTGGCTGCAGATGGACGAGCCGGAATGGGCGATGGTCGACTATCCCAAGATCGACTTTCAGGACCAATATTACTACGCGCAGCCGAAATCCTTTGCCGAGAAGCCCAAGAGCCTCGATGAGGTCGATCCCGAACTGCTGCGGACCTATGAGAAGCTGGGCATTCCACTGCGCGAACAGATGATCCTGGCTGGTGTCGAAGGCGCGGACCAGGCCCCTGCCGATGGCCGCAAGGTTGCCGTGGACGCGGTGTTCGACAGCGTATCGCTGGGAACCACATTCAAGGAAGAGCTGGCCAAGGCGGGCGTCATCTTCTGCTCGATCTCGGAGGCGTTGAAGGAACACCCGGAGCTGGTGAAGAAATATCTCGGCACCGTCGTCCCGCAATCCGACAACTACTATGCGACGCTGAATTCGGCGGTCTTTTCGGACGGATCCTTCGTCTACGTGCCCGAGGGCGTGCGCTGCCCCATGGAACTAAGCACCTATTTCCGCATCAATGCGGAGAACACCGGCCAGTTCGAGCGCACGCTGATCATTGCGGACAACGGCTCTTATGTGTCGTACTTGGAAGGCTGCACCGCCCCCCAGCGCGACACCAACCAGCTGCACGCCGCGGTGGTGGAATTGGTCGCGCTGGACGATGCCGAGATCAAATACTCGACCGTACAGAACTGGTATCCGGGCGACGAGAACGGCAAGGGCGGCATCTACAACTTTGTCACCAAGCGGGCCGATTGCCGGGGCGACCGGTCGAAGGTGATGTGGACGCAAGTCGAAACCGGCTCGGCGATCACGTGGAAATACCCCTCCTGCATCCTGCGCGGCGATGACAGCCAGGGCGAGTTCTACTCGATCGCCATCGCCAACAACGCCCAGCAGGCGGATACTGGGACCAAGATGGTGCATCTTGGCAAGCGCACGAAATCGCGGATTGTGTCCAAGGGCATCAGTGCGGGCAAGGCGCAGAACACCTATCGGGGCCTCGTGTCGATGCACCCGAAGGCCGGGCACAGCCGGAACTTCACTCAGTGCGACAGCCTGCTGATCGGCGACAAGTGCGGCGCCCATACCGTGCCCTATATCGAAGTGAAGAACATGACCTCGCGGTCCGAGCACGAGGCGACGACGTCCAAGGTCGATGACGACCAGCTCTTCTATTGCCGCCAGCGTGGGATTGGCGAGGAAGACGCGGTCGCGCTGATCGTCAACGGCTTCTGCAAGGAGGTGCTGCAGGAGCTGCCCATGGAGTTCGCCATGGAGGCGCAGAGCCTGGTGGCGATCAGCCTGGAGGGGAGCGTTGGCTGATGGCACAGGCGCTGATGAACTCTGCATTCGGCGCGTTCTGCGTCGCTGTCGCTTGTGCAGTCGTACTGCGGAAAAAGCCTGAAA
This sequence comes from Paracoccaceae bacterium, assembly GCA_045106875.1. Taxonomy (GTDB): domain Bacteria; phylum Pseudomonadota; class Alphaproteobacteria; order Rhodobacterales; family Rhodobacteraceae; genus Thermohalobaculum. The sequence continues at coordinate 8,583 of JBGCFK010000271.1, forward strand.
AGTGGGTTCGCAACAGCCTCGCGTGGACTTCAATTTGCGCGTTTGCAGCCACATTCTTTCTACTTGCGGTGCTTCGGCTTTCGGAATTCGCATAAGGATCAATGATGATCGTCACAACAACACCCTCGGTCGAAGGCCAGAAGATCTCGCAATACCACGGCATCGTGGTGGGCGAGGCGATCCTCGGCGCGAACGTGTTCAAGGATCTGTTTGCGGGGATCACGGATATCCTCGGCGGGCGCTCGGGCGCCTATGAGGGAGAGATGCGCAAGGCCCGCGAGACAGCGATCTCGGAGATGGAAGACCTCGCCCGGCAGAAGGGTGCCAACGCGGTCGTGGGCGTGGATCTGGATTACGAGGTGATCAATAGCATGCTGATGGTCTCGGCCTCGGGCACGGCGGTGACAGTCTCATGAGCTGGAACCAACGGCTGATATACGGCGCAGTGATGGCGTTTGTCGTGTTCTTCGTGGGCGAGTTCGTGCTGGGCGCGGGCACGTTGGCGATCAACATCGTGTTTGCGGCCGCGATGGGACTGTTCGCGATGCTGGCGGTGACGCTGGCCACGCGGTTTTCGGAACGGGGTAAGAAATGAGCCCGCGGAAATAATGAACACGCGGGTAACCATAAACCTTTTGGAAGGAGTTGTGAGCGAAGTCTTGATCCGTTGATGCGTTGGCCCGATCGGGCCCGAACCAGAAAGGATCAAGAGATGACGGAGCTGAAAACCACTGTGGTGGGCGGAGAGACAAAACGCTCGACCGTATCGGACGAAATCGCAGGGGCCGTGCGTACGGCGAACGAGCGAATCGACCGAATGGACACGGATCCGATCATTCGTCTGGCACTGGCGCGCGTCGCCATCCGGGCTTTCGCGCAAGAGGTGTCGGCCAGCTATCCGGACCAGCAACTGGAACTGGCGACCGAGTTCGAAGCGATGGCGGATGCACTGCGCGGCGCCGAAGATCTGCCCGCCGCCATAAAGCGGGTGCTTGAGACAGAGGACGATCCGGCCGCGGAGGCCGGAACAGGAGGATTGAAG
>JBGCFK010000272.1:0-16748 GCA_045106875.1 Paracoccaceae bacterium
GATCGGTTTCTCAACCATGCTGATCTCGGGCTTTATCGGTACCGTGATGGGGGTGACTGCCGGATATTTCGGTGGGCGCGTCGACATGGTGGTGAACTTCATAATCAACACGCGGCTGGCGATGCCTGTGTTTCTGGTCGCCATGGCAGCAGTCGTAGCCTTTGGCGCCTCGCTTTTCGTGGTGATCCTGGTGCTGGGGCTGTTCCTGTGGGACAGGTTCGCCGTCGTCATGCGAAGTATCACCATGCAGGCCCGCGATCTGGATTATGTCAAGGCTGCGCGTGCGCTCGGCTGTTCCACGCCCTACATCATTGTCCGCGAGATCTTCCCCAACGTGATTTCTTCACTGACTGTTGTCGCGACGGTCGAGATGGCCAACGCGATCCTTTTGGAGGCTGCGCTGTCCTTCCTTGGCTTCGGCGTTCAACCGCCCATACCCAACTGGGGGCTCATGCTGAATGAGGGCCGCGAATACATGCTGTTCCTCCCTTGGACGGTTGCATTGCCCGGGGCCTGCCTGTTCTTCCTCGTGCTTGCCATCAACCTGTTTGGAGACGGATTGCGCGACGTGACCTGGGAGCGTGAGAGATGAGTCAAAAGATCCTTGAGGTCGAAAATCTGAAAGTCGATATCCCGGTATCCGCAGGGGTATTGCATCCGGTGCGTGGAATATCCTTCTCGGTCGCACGGGGTGAGACCCTCTGCATCGTCGGAGAGTCCGGTTGCGGCAAGTCCCTGACGTCACTGGCGCTTATGGGCCTGTTGCCCAAAACTGCAATTCGCACTGCCGACAAAATGGATTTCATGGGCCAGGATATCCGCGACTTGCGCGAACGCGAGATGGCCAGCCTGCGCGGCGTGAATATGGCGATGATCTTTCAGGAGCCGATGACCTCGCTGAACCCTGCCTACACGATCGGGAACCAGTTGGAGGAAGTTTATCTTCGCCATATCGAGAAGGACCGTAGCAAAGCCCGCGACCGTGCGGTTTTCCTGTTGGAGAAAGTAGGGATTTCCTCTGCCGCGAGCCGGTTGAAGCAATACCCGCACCAGCTTTCCGGTGGGCTTCGCCAACGCGTCATGATCGCCATGTCACTGATGTGCGGGCCAGATCTGATCATCGCTGATGAGCCCACGACTGCGTTGGATGTAACAATCCAGGCGCAGATCCTGCACCTGATGGCCGAGCTACAAGCCGAGTTCGATATGGGTATGATCCTGATCACCCATGATCTGGGCATCGTGGCGCGTGTCGCCGACAAGGTGCAAGTGATGTACGCGGGCAAGACGGTCGAGGAAGGTCCCAGCGTGGACGTTTTTGACACGCCCATGCATCCTTACACACAGGGCCTGCTGCGCTGTATTCCGGTTCCCGGCAAGACCAAACGCGGCGAGGCTTTGGGCTCGGTGCCCGGGATCGTGCCGAACTTGGTGGGAGATCTCTCGGGCTGCATGTTCCGCAATCGCTGCGGCTACGCCACCGAGGCTTGTGCAGCCATGGGCAACACGCCCAACACATTGCCGGGCGGACATGCCTATACCTGCATCCGCGCTCCGGAAGTTGCACGTCAGGCGGAGGTCGCGTGATGGCCGTGCCTGCGTTAGAGACCGCCGATGTGACCTGTGTCTTCCAGGTCTCTCAGGGCTTCATGAAGGGAACGAAGCCGCTGCGCGCTGTCGGAGGGGTCTCGCTGAAGATTCCCAAGGGGCAAGTGGTTGGACTGGTCGGCGAGTCCGGTTGCGGCAAGTCCACTCTTGCGAACATCCTGCTCGGTCTGCAAAAGCCGACTACCGGAGATGTGCTCTATAACGGTCAGTCTGCTGCGAGTTTCACCCGCAAGGACGTCGCCCGGCGTATTCAGCCGATCTTTCAAGACCCCTATTCCAGCCTGAATCCTACCAAATCGATTCACTCGATCGTGTCGCTTCCGCTGAAGATTCACAATGTGGGCGACCCATCCGAATGGGATCGCAAGGTCTACGATATTCTTGATGTTGTCGGCCTGCCGCGCCGCGTCGCGCAGTCCTATCCGTCGCAGCTTTCCGGCGGTCAGCGTCAGCGGGTTGCCATCGCTCGCGCGCTGATCATGCGGCCCGAAGTGGTGATCTGTGACGAGCCTACCTCGGCGCTGGATGTCTCGGTGCAGTCCCAGATCCTGAACCTGTTGCAGGATCTGCGATCCGAGCTTGGCCTGACATATCTGCTGATCTCTCACAACCTTGCTGTGGTCGAGCATATGGCCGACCGCGTCGCCGTGATGTATCTGGGCCGGATTGTCGAGGAGGCAGACGCCGAGACCTTGTTCCGCGATCCCCGCCATCCATACACCAAGGCGCTGCTGGATTCCGTTCTGACACCTGACCCGCGCATGGGTGTGCCGGACACCCATCTGGGGGCGGTTTTCCCGAACCCGATTGATCCACCTTCGGGCTGCTCATTTCATCCGCGTTGCGCGTCCTGCATGGAGATTTGCAAATCTCGCGCACCGGCTTCATTGGTGGAAGGAACGCACCAGACCGAATGTCACCTCTACGAGAAGGCAGAGGCAACGGTCTGAGCAGAAGTTGTTCCCGTCGTTCAATTTGCATCTCGGCATCGAACATGGCGTGTTTGCGTGAAATGGCACTTGGCGTTGTGTAATTTGGCTCAACCAATCCCGCGTGCTGATCGACAATTCTGCTTGGCTCAAGATAGAGTAGAAACAAACTAGTTGCAGACGGGCATTGGCCAGGCTCTGCAACTTCGTCGCACGAGGGGACGCTATGAAAACCTTTATCGCCTGTCTCGGAACCGAGACCAACACGTTCTCTTCAATGCCGACAGGCTTCCGCACGTTCGAGGAGAGTATGCTCTATCGTGGCGATGCGAGTCAGCGGACGCCCACGACGTTCTCGCTGCCGCTGCATGTCTGGCGTCAACGGACCGAAGAAGCGCAGGGCGAAGTGGTCGAGAGTATCGCAGCCTTCGCACAGCCCGCCGGCGTCACCGTGCGGCGTGTCTACGAGACTTTGCGCGATGAACTGCTGACCGATCTGCGTGCTGCCATGCCAGTCGACATCGTGCTTTTGTCCATGCACGGCGCCATGACCGCCGAGGGTTATGAAGATTGTGAGGGCGACACGCTTGCCCATGTCCGCAAAATCGTCGGCCCCGATGTCGTGGTTGGCGTCGAGCTGGACCTGCATTGCTCCATCACGCCCATGATCACCGATAACGCCAATGCCGTCGTACTCTTCAAGGAGTACCCGCACATCGACGTGGGCGCGCGCGCCGAAGAGCTGTTCGATATCTGCCACCGTGCTCATCGCGGCGAGATCAAGCCCGTCATGGCTGTGCATGATTGTCGGATGATCAACATGTGGCGCACGCCAGTCGAGCCGATGAAGACAGTTGTGGCGGAGATGCAGGCGGCGGAAGGGAAGGACGGTGTGTTGTCTGTCTCGTTCGCGCACGGTTTTCCCTGGCAGGACGTGCCCGGAACCTCGGCCAAGATGCTGGTGATCTCGGATGGGGACGCAGCCAAGGCTGCTGACACTGCTGCCACGTTTGGCCAACGGCTCTGGGATCTGCGGAGCGAACTGGTCCAGCCCATGCTCACCATTGATGAAGCGCTGGACGCAGTTGAGGCTGGCCCCGGTCCCATCGTTCTGGCGGATGTTGCGGACAATGCCGGCGGCGGTGCGCCATCCGATTCGACCTTTGTGCTGGCCCGAGCGCTGGAACGCGGCGCCAAGGGTCTTCTGATCGGGTACTTCTGGGATCCACTCGCCGTCCGTTTTGCAGAAGAAGCGGGCGAAGGTGCGACCTTCGATCTGCGTGTTGGCGGCAAATGCGGGCCAAGCTCGGGCGATCCAGTGGACCTTCGGGTGACCGTAAAACGCATTCTCCAAGATGCCAGTCAGAGCTTTGGCGATGCTGACATGTCTATGGGAACGGCGGTTTGGCTGACCTCGGCGGCGGGCATAGATCTTATCCTGACCTCCAAACGAACGCAGGTCTTCCACCCGAACGGCATGACCCCGCTGGGCATCGAAACAAGTGCGTACAAGGGCATTGTGGTGAAATCGACCCAGCACTTTTATGCAGGCTTTGCGCCCATTGCTTCGCGCGTGGCGTATATCTCCGGGGCAGGTGCGATTCCGCCAGACTTCGCAACGATCCCGTTCGAGAGGTTCTCTGACCCCTACTGGCCACGGGTTGACGATCCTTTTGCACTTTAGGTGTCTCGCCCAGCGCCTGAACGACTTTACGTGAGTTAAACCATCTCGTGCCATTTCTTCTGGGGTCGCAGTGATCATCGCGACGCCTCGAGACATGAGACCACTCAGATGGGCCAGATACCGCAGAGCGAAAGCAACCAGGTACTCGATACCGGGTCATTCATCCACAGGCGCGTGCGCGTTATGGTGCTTGTGATTATGTTGCCGTTGCTGGCCTCGTCGCTTGTCGTCCTTGGTGCGCTTTACACTAATCAGCAAAGCAGCCGCTTTGCGTCGGCGTTTTTAGATATCAGCAAGGCTGTCCGGATCATTGAGGCCGAAATGTCTATCGCGGCAAGGCTGTCTCAGCAGGATCGCGAAGGATCGGTCGACGGTACGATGGGGGCATTGGATCCCCTTGGCAAAGCAAGGAGCAGTTTCAATCAACTACTCAGAGCCTACGCCGCACTTCGGTTGTCAGATTCCGATGGTGCTGACTTGGACAGTGGCTCCACACCGGCTGATAGTTTGCCCGCACAGATCCAGGTGGTTTTTCATCATTTCCAAATCGATCCTGAGACCGCGAATGCCGAGCTTGAAATTTCCGATAGTGAAATGCCAGAGGAACTGGAAGAAATCTGGGAAGCGCATGATTGGTCTGCTGGCGGTACAAAAGACGGTGCTCTTGAAGTTCTCATTGGCAAACTTGTAGTTCTACTTGGGCCAGTCCTGCGCGCCGAGAACCCAGCTGCAGCGGATGTCGAGAGCGTGGCGCTGCGCATGAGATCGATCACTGAACGCAAGGTAGCCGCAAAACTGGAGAGGTTGGAAGCGATCCTTGATGAGCGAGCACGGTGGAGTGCGAAGATGCCTGTCATCGCCGTGTTCATCATTGTCGCTTTTGTACTGAGCGCAATCTTGGCTGCGTACCGAACTGTTCTCTTGCCGTTGGAACGCCGCATCTTGGCGCACCACGATGCTCTTGTAAGATCCCTTGAGCAGGCTGAGCAAAGTGAGCGCGCTAAGACTGAGTTCCTCGCGAGTATGTCGCACGAGATACGAACACCGATGAATGGTGTCATTGGTATGTCGGAACTCCTGTCATCCACCGATCTCAATACCCGGCAACGCATGTTCAACGATGTGGTCAAGACATCCGCCAAGGCGCTGTTGACGATCATCGACGACATTCTCGATTTTTCCCGGATCGACGCCGGTCAGTTATTGCTGGATGCCAAACCGTTCAAACTCAGCCAGGTCGGTGCGGATCCCGCGAACCTGTTGGCAGAAGCAGCAGCGTCCAAATCACTTGAATTGACAGTCAGGATCTGCCCGAACGCTCCGCGCTACCTCGTTGGTGATTTCGGGCGGCTGAACCAGATCGTCACGAACCTGGTCGGAAACGCGGTGAAGTTTACGCGGTCCGGTGAGATCAGCATCGACATCTCGACCAGATCACTGGAAGACGACACTGCGGCAGGTCCGGCACGGGTTCTCATGTCCGTCAAGGTAAGTGACAGCGGCCCCGGTATACCGGCAGACCGGATGGATCACATCTTCAAGCGGTTCTCTCAAGTCGACAACTCGTCGACACGTGAGCATGAGGGAACCGGGCTTGGGTTGGCGATCAGCAAGGGCCTTGTCGAGTCCATGGGCGGGGCGATCAAAGTTGAGTCGGTTCTGGGCCGTGGCTCGATTTTCTCCTTCGAGGTCCCGTTAGATGTCGCCGATTGCGTGATTGAAACATTGCCACACGCAAACGACATCCGTGGATCGCGAATTCTGGTCATCGATGACAATGAAACCAATCGAATGATCTTGCGAGAGATGCTTGCAGCGTGGAATTTCGAGGAGGCCGTCGCCGCTTCTGGCCGTGAAGGCTTGCAGAAACTGGCACTCGCTGCCGGTTCGGGCAATCCGTTCGACCTTGTTCTACTCGATCATCACATGCCCGGCCTGAACGGTGAGGACGTGTTGCGAAGTATTCGTGCAACGCCAGAATTGGTGAATTTGCGCGTTGTGCTTCTGACATCAATCGCAGACGATATGTCCACCAAGGACTGTTATGACATCGGTCTTGACGCTGCACTGATCAAGCCGGTGCTGGCATCACCACTGTTCGATGCCATGTCCACTGCTCTTGCAGATACCTCGCCGACAGTTGACGCGTCAGCCGTCTCTCCTGACCTTTATCGAGCCGATGGGCCCGAACGGAAGGATCCCGATCGCACCGATGTCCTCATCGTCGAGGACAACGAGATAAATCGCTTGGTAGTAGAACAAATCCTGTCGGCAATGGATCTCAGTTTCACTTCAGCGACCAATGGTGCCGATGCAACATCCATGTTCAGGACATTGACACCCAGGCTGATCCTTATGGATGTTGCGATGCCTGGGATTGATGGCTGCGAGGCGACGTCCATAATTCGCAAGATCGAGGCGGATCTCGGATCCAATCGTACGCCAATCATCGGCGTGACGGCGCATGCGATGGGCGACGCCAGGGAAAAATGTCTGGCCGCGGGTATGGATGACTATGTATCCAAACCAATTGATATCGAAATCTTGCGCCACTTGATCGACAACTGGCTCGACATGGCAGCTGGAAAAGAAATGGATGCGGTTTTCTCGCAAGATTCCAGAACGGGTTAGCTGACCTGTAAGTGTGAGATGATGCCATTGCCGGTCAGATGCAGGTAGGCGGCAGCTGAAACGGCTGCCGGCTCTAGATCAGTTGGGATGCCGGTGTTCTCTCAATCTGTTGGCCATAACCAAATTGAACTGGTGAGTCGCTTGGTTTGAACCCGCGCGGGATTTGCTGGCGGCTCCAACTCCTGATTGGGATGGAGCATCATGAACAAGACAACAGACAAATATTCCCTCGAAGTGCGCGAGCTGAAACAGGCCAGCGAGATCCTTGGCAACGTGTCAGCGTATTCTGTCCCCCTCTCGTGACCCTGCTGCGCAAGACACTGCCGGTTGGCGGGCAAGCCGTAAGGTTCATACAGGCCTTGTCCCCTGAATTCCGGAGCGAGGTGATGGAGTGGATGCCCCCTCCCGACGGCATCGCAATGTGCCAAGCTGGTGCTGTGTACAGGACCAGAAACAGAGGAGGCATCCATGGAAGAAGTTAACATCATTGGGTTGGACTTGGCAAAGCACAGCTTTCAGGTTCACGGGGCGTCGGCGGACGGTGCGGTTTTGTTCCGCAAGAAGCTGACGAGGGCGCAGGTTCTACCGTTCTTTTCGGGCCAGCCGCATTGCACCGTCGCCATGGAGGCCTGTGCGACAGCCCATGATTGGGGTCGTGAGATCGGCGCGCTTGGGCATGAGGTCAAGCTGATCCCGCCGATCTATGTGAAGCCCTTTGTCAAGCGCCAGAAAAATGACGCAACCGATGCCGAAGCGATCGCCGAGGCGGCCTCTCGCCCGACCATGAGGACAGTTGCGGTGAAAACCAGGGAACAGCAGAGCCGGTCGATCCTGTTCCGGACACGCGATCTTCTGGTGCGCCAACGTACGCAGTTGATCAATGCGTTACGCGCTCATCTCGCTGAATACGGCAGCGTTTCTCCGAAGAAGCCGGTGAACGTCAAACGCCTGGCGGAGGTTCTGGAGGATTCTGAGAATGGCCTGCCGTCGTTGGTGACCGAGATGGGGCAAATTTATCTCGACCAGATCACCGCGCTAACGGATCAGGTCAATACACTTGCGAAGCAGTTGCACGCGGAGGCGGCAAAAGACGACACCGCGCGGCAGGCACAAACCATGCCCGGGATCGGCCCGGTGACAACGATGGCCGTTACTGCGTTCGCTCCGCCGATGGAGATCTTCCGCCGGGGCCGGGACTTCGCCGCCTGGCTCGGATTGGTGCCCAAGCAACATTCCACGGGCGGAAAGCCCCGATTGGGCAAGACGTCCAAGATGGGCCAAAAGGATATCCGCCGCCTGTTAATCATTGGCGCCATGGCAGTGGTGAACTCTGCCGTCCGAACGGGAGCACCCGACGGTTCTTGGCTCCAAAGGATGCTGGGGAAGAAGCCCCGCATGGTGGTTGCCATAGCGCTCGCGAACAAGATGGCGCGCATGTTGTGGGCCATGCTGGTGAAGAAAGAAGATTACAGGAATCCGGCCATCTCTGCCGCGTAAACGCGGTGGTGGTCGGTACGTCGGGAATGTGAGGAGGTCACTGAACAGTAAGGGCAAATGATCGACAAGATCGGGTTCAGCAAACCCAGCATGTTGCACGGGGCAAACCAGCCCGCCGAAGTGATTTGGAGCTGAACTGCGTATCTCCATACCGGCCCGTGGCATCTTGAAAGCCGCACTTTGAGGCCTGACAGATGACCGCACCCGATCACATGCTTGAGCCGTTCAGAAACACCTTGCATCAACGGGGGCATCCACAGATGCAACATTCCACTAACCCGTTTTGATATCGACTGGTTGTCACGGTTTTGTCTCGCATCTGGTTGAAATTCTCTGGCGGCGTTCTGCGAGCACGTGGAATTGGGCCTGATCAGGCCGCGAGGTCAAGGCTGATCGGGTCGATGGGCTGAGCCAAGGTTGCCCAGCCATCGACCTTTCGCATATGAATTTGGCCCGATGCCATCAGCGCCCAGAGTAGCATCGGCACGGTTTCGGCGCAGGGCAGCACGGTCTGGGTCTTGATGCGGCGGCGGAATTCCTCGTTCAGGCGCTCGATTGCATTTGTGGTTCGAGCGGACTTCCACTGCGACGGGTCCAAGCGCGTGAAGGTGAACAACCGGTCTGCGGCCTCTTCCAGGCTGTCGGCGACCGCGCGACATTTCAGGTGCCACTTGCGCAAGAATGTCTTTCGCCGCTTCTCGATTGCTGCCGCGGTGTCAGCATAGTTCATATCACGGTAGTCCTCGGTCAGCTCGTCATGCATGTGCTTGGGAGCATGGCCCAGAAGATTGCGGGCTTGTGAACCGTGCAGCGCTGGATCGGTAGGTCATCGCCCCAGAGCGCGACAAGGGCGGCCTCCAGTCCGGGCGCGCCATCCCTTGCCCGGCAGACGTTTGCGCAGCAAACGGCGAGAGGGACGATGACAAATTCCGGCTGTTTCAGACCGCGCGCATCGAGATCACCGAGGAACATGCCCCATGCAGCTTTACTTTCTCCGCCCATATTCTTGATGCAAAGCAGCACCTTCTGCCCATCCCGGCGCACGCCTATGGCGGCCAGAACAGAGATATTCGTGGCCTTTCGATCCAACCGGGTCTTGATGACGGTGCCATCCAGAATCAGACGGACGATGTCTTCGTCGGCTAGAGCGTTTTCGAAGCAAATTGAATCACGAATACCCTGCCGCGCTTCGCGCTCTCGGGCCATTCGCGAACTGACCGGTCCAATCAGGTCCGAAAACGCCCTAGGTCTCGCGCTACCCAGGCGTCCCAGTCGACCTTCACCTTGCGCCAGGCGCGGCTGACCACGTTCTTGCTGACCGCCCCTTCGAACAGCCCATACAGCGCCCGCTTCACCCGCCGCGTGTTGGTCCCAGCCAGATAGACCGAGGCAATGAGGGCCTCAGCCTTCCTGGTCAGTCGCTGGTAGCGCGGCGGCGCCTTCGAGCGCCATTCTGTAGTCTTGCCGACCTCATCGACGGTGCGGGCGCGCGACACGCTTATCGTCTCTGCCCCAAACGTGCCGATCAATTGACGCTCTCGGTGACCGTGCTGGTAGCCCGTGGGGTTGTCGGTGACACGGTCATAACGACAGCGCCCCAAAACGAGTCCAGTTCCTATTCGAAAACCGCCTCGATCGTGGCACGGATATTTTCTCGCAGACGATCCTCGATTGGATCATAGCCCGCTTCATTCGCCAGTAGCGAAAGCGTGGCAGTGTCGGTATTGTTCTTCATGGCGTGATCTCCTTGGCGGTTGCTGCCGCGGGTTGGGTGGGTTCAGTTCACCCGGAGATTACGCCACCTTCAAATTTCCACCACCTTCGCGACACGACCCTAGACGACTTTCTCAGCCAGTAACTGATACAGCTTGCCGGAACTCAGTGCTATGGCCTGAACTTTGACAGAAGTGGCAACCTGAAGGCCTACCAGCAGCGCAGTTTCATGATTGCGCGGGTCTGCGGCGTTATGGGTTTGTTGCCATTTGTCAGCCGGGCGCTGCGGACAGATTTCGCTGCTTGGCAACCTGCAGCAGGATTACGGGAGATACAATCGCAAGAGCGCCAAGGTCCGCTTGCCATCCGGGTGCGATCGCAACCAGACCTGCAATGGCACACAGGATCCGCTCAATCGCATTCATAGGTGCCAGCCAGTAGCCAACAACAGCGGAAGAAAGGGCCACGACGCCCAGGATTGCGCTGGTCGCTGCATAGGCAAAGAACACGGGGTCAAATCCAGTCGACGAAACAAATAGCAATACCGGTGCATAGACGAAAGCCATCGGCGCCACGACCTTGCCAAGGCCCAGAGTGAACGCGGAGATACCTGTCCTGAACGGGTTCGAGTTCGCAATCGCTGCCGCTGCATATGCAGATGTACACACCGGTGGTGTGATCTCGGCAACCACTCCGTAGTACAGCACGAACATGTGGCTCGCGATGGGCGGTACACCAAGCTGTGCGAGAGCAGGTTGAGCGACCGATACCAGCATGATGTACAAAGCAGTAGTCGGGATGCCCGCGCCCATCAGGATGCAGGCAACCGCGATCAATAGCAGTGACAGGAACAGTTGCAGATCCGCCTGCGCAAGAAGGTCGAACGGCACCAGAGCATAGAGGCTCTCCGCCATCGCAGCGGCGCCTGAGGTCACCATGAAACCAATCCGGAAACCAACGCCTGTAGTGTTGATGACACCCACCACGATCCCGACAGCCGCCGAGGCTGCGCCGACGGCGAGTGCGTACTTCACCCCGGTCTCGACCGCTTCCAGCAAGCCTGGCAGTTTGAGCCGCTCCTGCGGGTTCAGGACACCGATAACGGAACCCATGGTCAGCAACCCTGCCATGAAGGGGTCAAAGCCACCATCCGTTGTCTTCCACAGGACAAAGGCGATGAACGCCGCAGGGTATGCCAGTGTCAGCGGATCACGCCAGCGCGCCGCCCCGACGATGATCGTCAGGCTGATTCCACAGAACGCTGACATATAGGGCGTGTACCCCGAAAACAGTACATAGAGGAGGCCGATCAGCGGGATGATGTTTGCCCAACCCTCCCGCCAGACCTGTGAAAACTGCGGCAACAACTCTGAGGACAGTCCCTTCAGGTTCAGCTTCCGCGCCATCAGGTGGACGACCGTGAACACACCGACATAGTGCAAAAGCGCGGGGAAGATCGCGGCAATGACAATGGTGGTATAGGGAACCTCTAGAAACTCGGCCATGATGAACGCTGCTGCGCCCATGATGGGCGGCGTTATCTGCCCCCCGGCCGAAGATGCCGCCTCGACACCGCCTGCGAAGTGACCGGGGTAACCGAGGCGTTTCATGTTCGGGATGGTCAGCGCGCCGGTCGAGACGGTGTTGGCAACAGAGGACCCGGAGATGGTTCCGAAGAACGCAGAAGACACGACCGACACCTTTGCTGGCCCGCCGGTGTAGCGCCCGGCCAGAATGGTTGCGTTGTCGATAAAGAGTTTCCCAAGCCCTGTGCGCTGCGCAATCACACCGAAAAGCACGAAGTGAAAGACGATTGTCGAGACGACCCATAAGGTCACACCAAAAATGCCCTCCTGCGGGAAATACATCGACGAGACGAAGGTCCTGAACTTCACTCCTGGATGTTGCAGAATGCCAGGGAAGTACGGTCCGAAGAGCGCATATGAGATAAAAACACAGATGATCAGCGGCAGCACCCAACCCAGCGTGCGCCGGGCAATATCCAGCACCAACACGATAATGATGCAGCCAAAAATCATGTCGTACTGATTGGGATTGCCCATGCGGAACGTCTGTTCCTCAATCCCGAGAAACTCGACCCCACGCCATGCAATGCCGAGATACAGCGCCGAGGCGCAACCCAGCACCATCAGCAGGATATCGTAAACCGGGATGCCGCCAAGGCGCAGGCCTTGCGTCTTCAGCACAAATGCGCTTTTGGTCTTTAGGATCGGGAAGAATGCATACGTCAGAATAAACAGACCGCAGAGATGCCAGCCCATATGCCAGTGATCTGGCGGCAACGAAAAGCCTGCAGTCAGATAGTGATAGGTGGCGAACGCAATCGCGATACCACGCAGGGCAAGGTGGGCCTGACCCGTCACCTTGCGCGTGGCCGAGCCTTCATCGTACTCCCGCTCGATGGCTGCGAGTTCCTCGGCGGTCAGCTCGTGTTCCCTGGTGCTGTTCGCGGTCATATCCCACCCCTGTCGCAGCGTTGTTTAGAATTCGAGAGGGGCGCAGATGTCCGCGATGCATGCCTGCATCGGGTCTGCTCCAAGCCGACCTCTGAGCCCGCCGCCTGATCCGTCGATGGGTAGGCGTCCTGTGGACAGTTGCCCCGGGTCAAGCCCGGGACAGCCAATATTTTGACCTGAAGGTGACTACTTCAGCAGACCCTCTTCCTTGTAGAAGCGCTCGGCACCCGGATGGAGTGGCACACCCAGCGCAGCAACGCCGTCCAGCGCGGTATCCGCGGTAATCTGCTTGCCCTTGGCGTGACCGTTATCCAGCAGCTTGCGGGTGTTCGAGTTCCACATCGCCTTGGTGATACCGTACACAAGTTCCTCATCCAGATCCGAGGACATGACCAAAAGAGCAGACACAGCCGGTGTCAACGTGTCCGTATCGATGCCTTCGTACACACCGCCCGGAATCTTGGACGGGATATAGGCTGGAATGACCTCGTTGATCTTCTTCAGATCTGCCTCGCTGAACGAGTGAAGCGACATGCCCTTGGTCGAGGCAAGCTGCACCATCGCAGCCACAGGCCAGCCCGCAGCATAGAAATAGGCATCCAACTGACCGTCAGCCAAGCGCTCGGCGGATTGGCTGTTGTTCAACTCAGCTTCATCCATGTTGTCCCGGTTCACGCCCCAGGCTTCCAGCATTTGCAGCACAGCGACCTGCGTGCCAGACCCTGCCTGTGCAATACCAACGCGCTTGTCCTTCAGATCCGCAAGGCTGCTGACGGAAGCACCTTTCGGCATCACAAGATGAAGATCTTCCGGAAAAAGGTTTGCAACGATCCGCAACTTCGGGTGCGGTTTTCCGTCAAATTTGCCCTCGCCCAGATACATGGACCGGGTGACGTCAGCGGCTGCGAGACCTGCTTCAAGCTCACCGTTCTGGACGGCCGCGTTGTTGAAGACCGATGCTGTTGTCGACTGCGCAATGGCGATCAGGCCAGGCACACCGCACTGGCCTCCCTTGTCGCAGGGGCGAGACCCCGGCGGTGACGAGATACCGTTTGCGATCGTACCTCCGATTGGGAAGTAGGTGCCGCCCGCGCCACCGGTGCCGATGCGGAAGAATGTTGGGCTTTGAGCATGTGCTGCCGTAGCTGCAATCAATGCGCCACCAAAGGCAAATGCCATGAGGCCTTTTGTTAAGTTCATAAGAGTCTCCCTGTCATTCCATGGCCAGTCAAACCACTGGCGAGAGGTGACGCTAGACTGGAAGTACGCATCTTCTCAAATTGTTATTTGCTTTGTATCCTCGGAAGTTCCGGTTGGAGGGGGGGCTGGACCTCAGCTATGAACATTTTCCGAGACGTGATCCTGGCAGGTTCGGAACATGAATCGTGCCCTGCCCTCGGTCAGAAGCGCCATGGTGCAGGTGGAAAGCGAACTTGGCATGAAGCGGGTCGAACGTTGCACTGCTCGCCGATCATGCCCTCGAACGAGAAGTCGAAGTGACGCTGGTCCGATCAAAAACTACCACTTCGACTGTTTATGCGCCTTGCCCGCCAGCAATCCCCTGACCGGCTTGAGATCACAATATCAACGGATCTGTCAGGGTACGTGATGGCGATCTTGATCCCGAAAGACCAGCTATCAGACAAACTGGACAATATTCGCTTCAGTGCGGACAGACCTTAGCGCACGTTCTGTAGTGCGACTCTTTCTGCCCCTCGTGAGCTAAGTTGAAACTGGTCACGCCAGAAAAGAGAGCAGCTTGAACTGCGATATTGCCAAACTCGGCGAGCGACAGCCTAATGAAACACTATTCCAGCGCTATATCGTGATTGCTCATCTCTACGTCGTGCGGCAGGTTCAGTCACAGCGGAGGTACGGATCTGCAAAGCGCACTTCCAATTTCACAGCAGAAACAGTCTGACTTTACTGTGGTGTTCAGTCTTCCCAGAATTCATATCTTTTCCGCCTGATGCGCAGGTGGCCATGGTGTTGCGGGAGGCTTGGCGAGTGCACACGGAACATCTCGATGTGGTGGTCATTGGTGCTGGGCCCGCCGGCCTGGCCGCGACAGAGTCTTTGGTGGCGGCGGGCCTGCAGCCTGTACTGTTCGAGGCGATGCCAAGCGCAGGCCGTAAGTTCCTCATGGCCGGAAAGTCGGGGTTGAACCTGACCAAGGACGAAGCGGGAGTTCGCTTTGCTGACACCATCGGGTGCCCCGAAATGACTGGATTTCTGGCGGATTTCGGACCCAAGGAGGTCGTGGCATGGGCGCAGACGCTTGGCGAAGAGGTGTTCACGGGCTCGTCGGGCCGTGTCTTTCCGGTTGCAATGAAAGCGTCTCCGTTGCTCCGTCGATGGCTTGCACGCCTGTCAGAGGGTGAAGCCAAACTGCGAACGCGTTGGAAATGGACCGGCTGGACGCCCGACGATGCCTTGGAGTTCGAAACGCCATCTGGCTCGCGCAGCGTCTTTGCACGCGCAGTCGTTCTTGCGCTCGGTGGAGCGTCTTGGCCACGCCTTGGTTCGGATGCGAGCTGGGTCCCGGCGCTCGCGGCCGAGACGCCCATTGCGCCCTTTCGTCCGTCAAACATGGGCTTCGATGTTGCGTGGACGCCAATATTTGCAGACCGATTTGCGGGCTCGCCTGTGAAGCCAGTTCGCCTGTCGGCAGGCGGCCATTCGGTGCACGGCGAGTTCGTGGTGACCCGAAACGGAATCGAAGGCAGCGCGATCTACGCGATTTCCGCGCCCCTGCGCGATATCTTGGAAGCAGGGGAAGGCGGGTTGACCGTAGATCTTGCGCCAGATCTGAAAGAGGCTGAGCTTGCAGATCGCATCGCCCGTCCGCGCGGCAAGGCATCATGGGCATCCCATCTGCGTCGGACTTTGCGACTTCAGGGTGTGAAGGCCGGGTTGCTCCGTGAAGCTGGGCCGCTGTCGGACACCCCAGAAATGATAGCGCATCGGATCAAGGCAACACGGATCCCGGTTACAAAGCCACGCCCTCTTCAGGAGGCCATCTCTTCCGCGGGTGGGGTGCGATGGGAAGGGCTGACGAAAGATCTGATGCGGGCCGCTCGTCCCGGTGTTTTCGTCGCCGGAGAGATGCTGGACTGGGAGGCACCAACAGGTGGCTATCTGATAACCGCCTGCCTCGCGACAGGACGGCGGGCCGGAGCTGGGGCCGCGGCATGGTTGGCGCAAGAAACGACCTGAACGTCTGTTTCTCACGTCAGGGTGCCGTGGCTGAGAGGAAACCTGTATCAGTCAAAAGTCTTACACACCTGCGCCCGGGTATCTTCAAGATGCTGCCAAAGCACGCTTTCTGCACGATCAGGGTGGAGCGGCCCATCTGACTGGTTCCGCGTGAAAGTGCGTGCATGACCGGGCTTCGGCCCATTGGGACTATGGTTTCAGGTGCCGGAGGGCGGTAGCCCAATGCCCTGTGAGGTCTCTGCGTGTTGTCGTGCGTCCCATTGCCCGGCAGAGGCGGCTATCCAAGTCCACGAGCCCAGGCGAGGAAGTTTTCGACTAGCGCGATCTTGGATTTCTTCAGTTCAGCCATTGATCCCCGGGTGCTGCTTTGAAGCGCTGAAAACAGGTTCTAACCCAAGGCTTCCTTGTAGTCATTTCAGAACGAAGCACGCACAGAACAGTGGCTTATCATTGCGGAAATCATTGCGGACCGATTGGGCGAAAATCTTAAACCTTTGAAATTATTGGTCGGAGTAGCAGGATTTGAACCTGCGGCCCCTGCCTCCCGAAGACAGTGCGCCCGGCTTTGGTCAAATTTCCAAGGGGAGCCATGCGCGTCGCAGTGCACGCCTTATATTGCAGACGATGCGACGCGAGAACAGGGCTGGCACGATCACGACTTTGAGCCTGCGCATTCCGACAAACCGGGCGACCGACACGCCCCGACCGGTCACCAGCGTGGCCGCCTCGATCCCGAACTCGAGACTGAAACTCCGTCTTGTCATTTCCAATCTCCAGTTCCCGGAACAGGGCTTTGTACAGCTTGTGCGATGTGTGAAATCCACGTCTTCGATACTCGCTCGGGCATGGCGAAGCTTGGCCGAGCGCACGCGGCTATGGAACTGCTTGATGCTGGGGCGTCGAATGGTCGAGCGTGTGGTCTTCTCCTCAGTCAAAGTACTCTGGGCGCCTCGCCAGCGCCGTGCCTATTCCGTGAAGTGGCCCATCTCTGAT
>JBGCFK010000273.1:0-8530 GCA_045106875.1 Paracoccaceae bacterium
ATCAACCCGCAGGCCTATCTCGAATATGCCCTCGAGAAGACACTCAGCGGGCATATGCAGGGAGATATCCAAGAACTCATGCCATGGAACTTCAACGCATAGTCAAGACCAAGCCGAAAGCGCCGTCAGCCGACGCTTACCCCTGCCGTCCGTTAAGCTTCACAAAAGGTTTCGCGGAACCGAGAACGTCCACGACCGCGCGACAAGCTCTTCACCATCCACAAACGCCCGGAGGTCCGCCTCGACCTCGTACTGCGCCGCCGCGCAGACAAATCGGACATTCGCCTCGGTGCGGGTATGCCAGGCCCCGCGCGCTCGGACGGTCTCGAACTTCAGCACGCCTTGGCAACCCACCGGATCGGCTGGATCAATCTCCCAGGTTTCCTCCCGCGTGTCCTGGAACAGCAAACCTGTGTGCGGGTTCTCGGACAGCCCGGTATCCTCATGGATGTTGTAGCGCACCCGTCCCGCTTGAAGATCATGCTCGACCCAGCGCCGCGTCTGGCCTGGCTCGATCTGGCCATAGCTGGGCATTGGATCCGGGTCCGCAGGCGGGGGCATTTCGATCACAGGCGCGTCTGTGATCAACGGCAGATCCAGTATCGCAGCAGACAAGGTCGCCGTCACTGGCGCCGCGCTTGGCAAAATTATCGGCCAATATGTCGTCGAGACCGCAAGCCTCAACCTGTGTCCCGCACGCACCCGGTAACAGCATTCGTCCAGGACCACTGCGACCTTTGTAGCATCCCCCGGCACCATCGCCTTTGGCATGGCATTGCCGTCGCGGTGGCAAAGGTTCACAACACCCCGTGCTATCCATGTCGAGGTCCCATCCGGGTGCACGTCGCAAAGCCTTGCGATCAGGTTTCCCTGCGACTGGTCAATCGCCACTCTGGCATTCACTGTGGCACGTCCTGAGATATCCATGGGCTCCATCAGAACCCCGGTCTCCCAGCATTCCGACAATCCATCGTCCATCCGCTGATCCTGCGGCAGATAGGCATCGGGCGCCGACGTGAAGAACTCACCGCCCGTGGTGCCGCAGTGTTGCGGGGTCGAGATGGTGACGTGGGCAGTCTCTGCTCCGCCAAGCACACCACCAGTGCCAAGATTCAGCGAAAGCTGTTCCGTCTGACCCGAACTCGTGTCGATCCACGTTCCATTGTCCACCGTTCGCAACGGCATCGGGCGCAGGCCCTCCAGCCGATACGCTCTATGCTTGGGCCATGCCTCGATGCCCCGATCCTCATCCGACAGCCAATGGTGCCACCACTGCACAGAAAGCCCAACAAAGTCGGCCCGTGGCTTTGGCCAGGCGAAATGAGGGTACTTGTGAACCCAAGGCCCCGTCATGGCCCAGCAGGGCGCAGTGAGGTCCCCAAGCAGCGCCGCAGGCGCATTGCTGTACCCGTCCGCCCATCCCGCTATGGCGAAGACGGGACACTGGATCGCGCTCCAGTCCTCGCAGATCGACCCGTGCTTCCAGTAGTCGTCCCGGTGCTGGTGACCAAGCCAGGTTTGCAGCAGCATCGGCTGAGCCTCCAGCCGCGCGCGCCATAAATCGGCCCAGCTGTTGCCGACAATGTCGGGATCCGGAGGCCGCGAGGAAAAGCTCAGCATCACCCCGGCCCAGTAGACATTCGCCGACAGAAGCGCGCCGCCCTTGTAGTGAATGTCGTCATTGTACCGATCCACCGTCGATGCGATCGAGATCACGGCCTTAAGCGCGGGTGGGCGAAGGGCTGCGACCTGAAGTGCATTGAAGCCACCCCAGGAGATGCCCATCATCCCGACAGCCCCGTTTGACCATTTCTGCGCCGCGATCCATGCAATGACCTCGGCTGCGTCCGAAAGCTCGGTCGGCGAATACTCGTCATCCATCAGCCCGTCGCTGTCACCATTGCCACGGCTGTCCACGCGCACGCCGACGATACCAGCTTCGGCATAATGGGGATATGTCGAGTCGTCTCTGGCCGCCGTCTGGTCACCGCGCCGATAAGGCAGGTATTCCAGAACTGCGGGCCATGGTCCTTCCCCATCAGGCCACCAGATCTTTGCCGCAAGGCGCGTGCCATCCGCCAGCGCGATCCAGACGGTGTGATCGACCGAATAACCCATGTTGCTCTCCACGCTCGCTGTGCTAATCCCACTAAGGGGGGCAAGGAGCGAAAATGTCGAGTGCGATTTCCGACCCCGAGGTCCTGGCGTTTATTGAACGGACCGAGAGTTTTTACCCCGCAGGTTCCAACACCGCCACCGTGTTCCAGCAACGCAACCGATATGACCGGATGACGGCGGCCTTTCGGCAACCCAGACCCATCGGTCTGGCAGTGCAGGACATGACCCTGCCGGGCGGGGCAGGCTTGATCTCGGCGCGCAGTTATTGGCCGAAAGACCCGGGGCCAGTGCGGGTTGTCTACTTCCATGGCGGCGGTTTCGTGGTCGGTGGGCTGGACAGCCACGACGATATCTGCGCCGAGATTGCCGCAAGATGTGGTGTGGAGGTCGTGACCATAGGCTACCGCTTGTGTCCGGAGGCGCCTCATCCCGCTGCGTTCGAGGATGCGATGGCGGCAGTGACTGCACTGGCGGACCGGCCAATGGTACTGGTGGGCGACTCTGCGGGGGCCAATCTGGTGGCCAGCGCCGCGGTGCATACGACGGTGGCCTTGCAGGGGCAGGTGCTGATCTATCCCGGCCTTGGCGGCGATCTTGAAGACCTGCCCTCGTACACCGAACGGGCCAACGCGCCGCTGCTGACCACGGCGGACGTGCGCGCCTACCGCCATCTGCGCGAAAACAGCCCTGGAGATGCCGCAAACGCCGATTTCAGCCCATTGCGCGCCAAGGATTTCAGCACCGCGCCGCCCTGTTTCGTGTCGGTGGCCGAGTTCGATCCGCTGCGCGATGACGGGCTGGCCTATGTCGAACGGCTGGCCGATGCGGGTGTGGCCGGAGAGGCCGTGATCGAGGACCAGCTGCCCCACGGCCACCTGCGCGCACGGCATATGTCGGCCCGGGCAGGCGCCGCGTTCGAGACGATCTGCAAGGCGATCTCGCGCTTCGCCGAGGCCTGATTGCGCTGGGATTCCAGCCGTATGGCAAGCGTATGGCACGCGTATGTACAGCAAGTCGGCGGGCTGGCGGGCGGCTACGTCCCGATATCCTCGCCGAAGACCGCTTCCAGTTCCGCCAGCGCCGGGTCATCGGGGAAGTGTTGACGGAGGAGTTTGGCGTAGTTTCCGGCCACTTGTTTCGTGTTCGGGTGATCCTCTCCAAGCGCCTTTCGGAAAATCGCGAGCGACTCGGCAAATAACGCCCGCGCCTCCTTTGGCTTGCCCATGTCCTGCAGCAGGCCCGCGAGATTGTTGAGGCCGTTGGCATAGCCCGGATGCCCCTCCCCAATCGTGGCCTTGTCGATCTTGATGGCCTCGCGATAGAGCGGCTCGGCCTCCTCATACCTGCCCATGTCCCGCAGCAGGGCCGCGAGATTGTTGAGGCGGATGGCATAGCTCGGATGCCCCTTTCCAAGCGCAGCCTTGGTCGTTTCCATGGCCTCGCGGAAGAGCGGCTCGGCCTCCTCATACCTGCCCATGGCCCGCAGCAGGGCCGCGAGATTGTTGAGGCGAGTGGCATAGTCCGGATGCCCCTCCCCGATCGTGGCCTTGTCGATCTTGATGGCCTGCCGGTAGAGCGGCTCGGCCTCCTCATACCTGCCCATGGCACGCAGCAGGCCCGCGAGATTGTTGAGGCGGGTGGCATAGTCCGGATGCCCCTCCCCAATCGTGGCCTTGTCGATCTCAATGGCCTGCCGGAACAGCGGCTCGGCCTTTGCCATTTTTCCCGAGTATTGAAGCATCAACGCCTGATCGTTCAGCGCTCCAGCAAACTCCGTTGATTGCTCAGCGAACTCCAAACGGCAGGCGTCAAAAATCTGCTCGCCCATCTCGGCGGCCCTCGCATATTCGCCAAGGCGATACAGCAGTTGCCGCACCTTGCTGAGCCGTTCGAAGTTCGGCATCAGCCGGGCGGCGCGGGCAAAGTCGGCATGTGCCTCCTGCCAGCGCACGTCCTGCTCGGCAATCAGGCCCTGCTGGTATGCCATCTCGGCGGCGTCCTCCAGCGCGTCATCGGCGCGGGCCTGCGCTTTCTTCTCCAGCGCCGCGAACAGAGCGTCCGCAATGGACCGGTCACCGCGATCCAGCGCGTCAAACGCCGACTTCTTTTCTGCGGCATCCATCTGGTTGTCATAGCGCGCGAGCTGCTTCTTGATCTCGGCCAGTTCTGCAAGCGTCTGGCGGTAGTCCGCTTCGGCGTTGGCAAGCTTGCCGCCGATGGCAGAAAGCTCGCGTTGCAGAACGTCCTTCTCGCCCGCATGCGCGCGTTCCAGATCGGCGCGGATCTGCGCCTCACGCTTTTCCAGCGCCTTCTGGTGTTCTTCGAAGGTCAGACCGATGTTGTACTGGTCACGTCCTGCCGCCTTTGCGCCGGGCGATCCCTCGATATCAATATCGGTGTCGTTATTCCCGGTCATCGCGTCCCACCGAGCGGGCATTCTGGCTGTCCTCGATATCAATCTCGGCTTCGTGCGGCCCTGCGTCACCATCGCCGCCCTTGTCGCGTCCGACGGCTTCGGCGCCGGGCGATCCCTTGATCGAGATTTTTGTCTTCGATGTCGGCGCAGGCTTCTTCCGCCAAAACAACGCAATGACCGCGATGATGACGCCGATAACGCCCGCTATGCCGCCGATCATGGTCCAATCAAGGTTCTGCATCAAACTCTCCCGTCTCTATACGGAACAGCATAGCGTTCGGCGGCAGGGTTGTCAGCAGGTGGGTCAGGTGCTGGCAAGGAAGTCCCGGATCAGGCGTGTGACCTCGGCGGGTTGTTCCTGTTGCACCCAGTGGCCTGCGCGCTCGACCAGATGAGTGCCGCGCAAGTCGGTCGTGGCGGTCGTCTCCATCGCCTCCAGCGCGCCCGGCACCTGCGCCCAGCCCCAGTCCTGTTTGCCCGCGATGAACATGGCCGGGACCTCGATCCGGCGGCCATGAAACACCGACAGGTCCCGGCGAAACCGGGGCGACGTGGCGCAGCGATACCAGTTGAGCGCGGCCTGCAGTCCAGTACGCTGGTACTCGGCCGCATAAACCGCCATCTCGGCATCCGTCATCCAGGGCGCGCCCTTGCCCGGATCGTGCGGGGCGACGGTCTCGGCCATGTTCTGATCGGCTTGCATCACGTAATAAGTCGGCATCTTGGCCAGTTCCCCGGCCGTCCATCCGTCCAATGTGTGGGGCGCGTTGGGCACCCAATCCGCAGACTTCATGTGGAAATATGCGCGCAGGAATGCGTGGAGCCCCTGCGGCGCGTCCAGCATATCAGCCGCAGCGGGACGTGTGGCGTAGTATTGCTGGTAGTGCTTGCGTGGTGGGGTCAGGGTCAGGAGATCCGCGTGCACCGGGTCCTCGTCCACGGCAATCTTAGGAGGGCCGCCGAATGGTGCACTGAGGCAGACAAGCCTTGGGAAGATGTCAGGACGCAGCAGAGTGGACCAGGCGGATACCGGCGAGCCAAAATCGTGGCCGATCACTGCAAACGCCTGCTCGACATCAAGGGCCCGGATCAACGCCACCGCATCGCGCACAAGGCATGGCATCGCATAGGCAGAGAGGTCGCCGTCATAAGCTCCGTCCCAACCCGAAGTCCGGCCATAGCCGCGTTGATCGGGCGCAACCACGTGGAACCCGGCCTCGGCCAGTGGCACCATGACCTTTCGCCATGAGAATGCAAGTTCGGGGAACCCGTGGAGCAACAGCAGCATGGGCCGCCCGGCCTCACCCGCTTCCAGAATGTGCTGGTTCAATCCGGTGTCGGTTGCGACCATGCGGGAGCGGATCCCCTGAGGCAGCGGTAATGGCAGCAGATCGGTCATGGTTCCCCCTTTGGCTGGCGGACGAAAGCACGTTTGATCGGCATGTGTATACAGGCAGGTGGGGATTGGCCCTTGGACCCCCGGATCAAGGAGTATGGGAACGAGAAGGCTGCCAACACGTCACTTGCCAACATCCGGTCCGAAACTGTCCTTTAGCGCCGCCAAAGCCGTGTCATCCGGGAAATGCGCCCTGAGAAACGCGGCGTAGTTGGTCGCCATCATCTGCGTTGTCGGATGCCCGTCTCCGAGATCGCGCACCGACAGCTCAAGCGATTTGACGTAGACCGGCGCGGCCTCTTCGAACCGGCCTTGCGCACGCAGCGCCTGGGCCAGCATGCCGACATGGCGCGCGTGGTCGGGATGGGTCTCGCCACCGATCGAGCGGTTGATCTCGACGGCCCGTCGAAACAGATCCTCAGCCTTGCCGTACTCGGCTTTGGCCATCTGCAACTCTCCGAGATAGCTGAGATGGATCGCATAGTCGGGGTGGCGCCGACCAATGCTTTTCTCGTCGACCCGAATGGCCTTGCGGATAAGCGTCTCGGCCTCGGCCAGTTGCCCGCGGCGCAGCAGGATACTGCCGAGGACAGCCGCACGCTTGGCATGCTCGGGATGCTCTTCACCGATCGTGAAAGCGTCATTGGCCTGAGACCGGCGGCTGACGGCTTCCGCCTCGTCCAGACGCCCCATATCGCGCAGCAGAATAGCGTGATTGTGGACGATAACTGCGACGTTCGGATGCTTGTCCCCAAAGCGTTCACGCATACGCTCGACAGCAAGGCGAAACACGGGTTCCGCCGCCGCGTATTGCCCCATATCCCTCCGCACCAAGGCGAGCCCGTTCAGGACGACTCCATGGAGGTTGGAGCCCACCCGTGGCCGGGCTTCGATAATGTCGACGGCCAGTTCAAACTGCTCTTCAGCCTTGGGAAACTGTCCGGTCTGGCGGTACAGCATCGCCAGATTGTTCGCCATGGTGGCTGCGTTGAGCGATCTTTCACCGAAAATTTCGTTAAACAGTCTCTTCGCTTCAAGAACAAGGCGCTCGGCCTCTTCGTAGTGTCCGCTGCCAATGAGGTTCGCACCCAGAATGTTCAGCGCCTCGGCATGCTGGCGCGATCCCTCTCCATAGGTCTCCAGCGCCTGATAGAGATTGTCCTCGCCCAGCCGCCTGCCATCCCGATACTGGCCGCTTAGCCAGGCAAAGAGCAGCGCTTTTTGCAACCGGTCCGGGCGCGGCGACAGACCATCGGCTCGGGCGTAGTGCTCGGCTGCATCCTGCCATCTGAGCTCCTGCTCGGCGATCTGGCCACGCTGATAGGCCGCCTCTGCCGCCTTCGCGATGACCTTCGCCGCCTTTTGCTCGACCTCGGCAAACAAGGCATCCGCCTTGGACCGGTCGCCCTCGTAGAGCGCCTGATTGGCGGCATCGATCTGGTCCTGCGAAAACCCCCCGCCCACCTCGGAGAGCTTCGAGCGCAACTGCGTCAGTTCCGCCACCACCTGCGCATGCGAGGCTTCAAGATCCGCCCGCTGGTTCTCAACCACTTCCAGTTTGAAATTCTGCAGCTCCAACTCGGTCTTCAGCTGTTCGCGTCTGCTTTCATCCGCGCTGCGTTCGGCGTCATGCAGAAGCGCAAGCTCCATGCGAATCTCGTCCTCCTGACGGGACAGGGCCGCTTCGTGCTGGTCGATCGTGTACCCGACAATGATCGTCTGCTCACCGCCAATGTTGACGTTAGAGTTATCACCCGTCGTGACCTGGTTGTCCTCGATCGTCTGGGGCAAAGCTGCGGCGGGCGTCAG
Organism: Paracoccaceae bacterium; assembly: GCA_045106875.1. Classification (GTDB taxonomy): domain Bacteria; phylum Pseudomonadota; class Alphaproteobacteria; order Rhodobacterales; family Rhodobacteraceae; genus Thermohalobaculum. Next base: position 7,740 of record JBGCFK010000273.1, read on the forward strand.
CGCGAGCAGACCAATCAGCAGCCCCCGGACAATCATGGCTTCGTCACCTCTTGCGTGCCGCCGATGTTCACGTTCGCGCCATCGCCGGTGTTGACCGTGTTGCCCGAGATCGTCGGGCCGGGCGCAGGCGTAGGCTTGTCCGCGGTCGCATAGACCACACCCCAGATCGCGCCGCCTGCGATCACAACCGCCGGGACCACGACTTTCAGGATATCGACAATGGACTTCGCGCCCTCGCGGTTGTCCTTGTCACGCCACCATCCAAAGCTGAGCATCGCCCGCTCTCCAATCGCCTTGAGCAAACTATCCCATGATGGCACGGGCCTGTACAGTAACAGCTGTTACTTCCCGACATCGGGGCCGAAGGTCGCTTCCAGTTCCCTCAGCGCCGGGTCATCGGGGAAACTCGCGCGGAGGAATCTGGCGCGATTGGCGGCAGCAGTCTTGGTGTTTGGATGCTCCGGCCCCAGTGCCTGTTTGAAGATATCGAGTGCTTGGGCATAAAGCGGCTCGGCCTCCTCATATCTGCCCATGTCCCGCAGCAGGGCCGCGAGATTGTTGAGGTGTTTGGCATATTCCGGATGCCCCTCCCCAATCGTGGCCTTGTCGATCCTGATGGCCTCGCGATAGAGCGGCTCGGCCTCCTCATACCTGCCCATGGCCCGCAGCAGTCCCGCGAGATTGTTGAGGCGGATGGCATAACTCGGATGCCCCTCCCCAATCGTGGCCTTGTCGATCTTGATGGCCTCGCGCAACAGCGGCTCGGCCTCCTCATACCTGCCCACCTCCCG
>JBGCFK010000274.1:0-6837 GCA_045106875.1 Paracoccaceae bacterium
GACGTCCGAGGAATACCAGAGCAATCCGGCGATCTTCCCTTCGGACGAAACACTGGCCCGGTGCGAGTCCGCGATCTATCCGGGACAGGAGACTGTCTCGCGCCTCGATGCAGCCTGGACCAAGGTCAAGGCCGCCGGCTAAACAATCCGCTGTCCCGGACCAGATCCGGGGCAGTTCATGCCGGGGGGCCATTTGGAAAGCTACCGCCAGAACTTCCGCGCCTTTCTGGCCTTCTTCGGGCCGACGGCTGGCTGGCTGGTACTGTTCTTCGTGGTACCCTTGGGTATCATCTGGGTCTATTCCTTCGGCGAGAACGTCTCGCTGACCGAGATCGAGACCACCTGGACGCTGGACAACTACGCCCGTCTGCTCGAGCCCGAGATCCTGACACTGATGTGGCGCTCACTCTGGATCGCGGGGATCAGCGCGGCGATCTGCCTGATCGTGGGCTATCCGGTGGCTCTTGTCATCGCGACAGCGGAAGACAAGTGGAAGCCTTGGCTGCTGCTGATCATCATCCTGCCCTTCTGGACGAACCTGCTGATCCGCACCTATGCGCTGCTGAACATTCTTGGCACGCGGGGGCGGCTGAATGATCTGTTCGGCGGGATCTGGGGAGGTGTGGACGCAATAACTGGCGGGATGTTGGGCGAATACGAACCCATCAAGTTCCTAGGCACCGAGATGGGCGTCATCATCGGGCTTGTCTACGTGCACCTGCCGTTCACGGTGCTACCGATATATGCGGCGCTGGAGCGGATGGATCGGTCGTATCTAGAGGCCTCGCTGGATCTTGGCGCAGGCCAGTGGACCACGTTCTTCCGGGTTCTACTGCCTTTGACCATGGCGGGTGTAACGACTGCGGCGATCATCACTTTCATTCCGATGCTGGGGAGCTTCCTGACCCCGGATCTGCTGGGACGCGGTCAGGTCGACATGATCGCGAACGTCATCGAGCGTCAGTTCAAGAAGGCGAACGATTGGCCCTTCGGGTCTGCGATCTCGCTGTTCCTCTTGTATGTGACCTTCATCATCCTCGCGATCCAAAGCTTCGCAGCGATGCGAAGCAGGGCGCGCACATGAAACACCGCAAGGATCGCCCCGGCCCGTTCGAGTATTCGAAGAAATGGTCTATGCAGACCGTCTTCTGGGCCTGTGCATTCTTCCTGTACGCGCCGATCGTGGTGCTGATCATCTTCTCGTTCAACGATGCCGGGCGACGCGGCGGCAACGTTGTGTGGAAGGGCTTCACAACCCGATACTATGAAAAAGCGGCTGGCAACTCCTCGCTGATCGAGGCATTTGTGAACTCGCTGACCATCGCGGTCATCACCACTGTGCTCGCCGTGATCCTGGGCGCATTGACGGCGGTCGTACTCTGGCGTTGGCGGTTCCCGTTCAAGCCGGTTTACGAGGGCGTCGTTGCACTCCCCATCGTGATCCCCGAGATCTGCATGGGCGTCGCGCTTGCCGTCTTCTTCGCGTGGGCAGGCTGGACGCTGCCGCCAGACACTTCCTGGCCGTTGAACCTGACGAACATCATACTGGCGCACGTCACCTTCGCATTCCCGTTTGCAGCCATGGTGATACGGACGCGGCTGAACAACTTCAATCGCGAGATTGAGGAAGCCGCCCGCGATCTGGGCGCCTCGGAATGGCAGGTGTTCAAGGACATCCTGCTGCCCTGGATGAAGCCGGGACTGGTGGCGGGCGGGCTGTTGGCCTTCACCCTCAGCCTGGACGACTTCGTGATCACGTTCTTTACCTCGGGACCAGGCACCATCACCTTCCCGGTCAAGGTTTATTCGATGGTTCGCTTCTCGGTGACGCCCGAGGTGAACGCTGCCTCGACCATCCTTGTCCTCATCACCGTCGTCTTGACCGCGGTGGCCATGCGGTTCCAGAAACCCGACGCAGCCGGAAGATAACCCATGCCCGAACCCATCATCTCGATCCGCAACGTCTCGAAGGTCTTTCCGGGCGTCACTGCCGTGGCCGAGACCTCGCTGGACATTCAAGCGAACGAGTTCTTCGCCCTTCTGGGCCCTTCGGGTTGCGGCAAAACCACTTTGCTGAGGATGCTGGCAGGGTTCGAGACACCATCTACCGGGCAGATCCTGATCGATGGCGAGGACGTATCGGACGTACCGCCCAACCGCCGGCCAGTGAACATGGTGTTCCAAAGCTACGCCGTCTTTCCGCACATGACGGTCGCACAGAACGTGGCTTATGGGCTGAAGGTTGGCGGGGTTGCAGCAACCGACATCCCCGCCCGCGTGACCGAAGCGCTGGACCGTGTTCAGCTGGGCCATCTTGGCGAGCGCAAACCGGATCAGTTGTCTGGCGGACAACGCCAGCGCGTGGCTTTGGCCCGCGCTCTGGTGAAACGGCCGAAGGTGCTGTTGCTGGACGAGCCATTGTCTGCGCTGGACGCCAAACTGCGCGAACAGATGCAGCTGGAACTCAGCCGTCTGCAACAGGAGGTCGGGATCACCTTTGTGACGGTCACTCACGATCAGGACGAAGCGCTTTCCATGGCTGACCGGATCGCCGTGATGAACGCAGGAGAGGTTTGCCAGATCGCAGCGCCAGAGGTTCTCTACGAGGCCCCGTCCACGAAGTTCGTTGCTGACTTCATTGGCAAGGTGAATCTGCTGGAAGCCCGGGTGATCGGCGGGGGTGACGGCCATATCACGCTGGACGTGGCCGGGATTGGTCGCGAAGATGTTCCCCATGCCGCTCCGGCACAGGGCACAGTTTCGCTAGCGGTCCGGCCCGAGAAAATCCGCATGTCTGCTGACCGCCCGGACACTGCGTTCACGACCCGGGGCGAAATCACCGACTGGGCCTACTATGGTGACACCAGCCACATCTATGTACGGACGGAAACGGGACTCCGGATGGCCGTGAACGTACAGAACGCGACCCGCGCCACGATCGACGCCGCGGACATCGGCGATAACGTCTGGCTTGGCTGGACCCCCGGGGACACGCTTGTTCTCAGCGACTAAGCTGTAACCACCAGCCCGCCCTTGCGCGCGATAAACTCAACGATCTCGTCGACCCCTTTGCCGCTGCGCAATTCGGTGAAGACATAGGGCCGTTCACCACGCATCCGCCTCGCATCACGGTTCATGACCTCAAGCGATGCACCCACATGCGGGGCGAGATCTGTCTTGTTGATGACCAGAAGGTCCGAGCGTGTGATGGCCGGGCCACCCTTGCGCGGGATCTCTTCGCCTGCCGCTACGTCGATGACATAGATGGTCAGATCAGCGAGTTCCGGCGAGAACGTGGCCGACAGATTGTCGCCGCCACTTTCGATCAGCACGAGATCCAGGTCGGGATGAGCAGCCCGCAGATCGGCGATGGCGGCCAGATTGATCGAGGCATCTTCGCGGATGGCGGTATGCGGACAGCCACCGGTCTCGACACCCTTGATGCGGTCGAGCGGCAGCGCCTGCATGCGCATCAGCGCCTCGGCATCCTCCCGTGTGTAGATATCGTTGGTGATCGCGGCGACAGAGAACCTGTCACGCATCCCCTTGCACAAGGCTGCTGTCAGGGTCGTCTTGCCCGCGCCAACCGGGCCGCCGATACCGACGCGAAGTGGGCCGTGGTTGCTAGGCATTGTCTTCCTCCGCAAAAACCTCAAGCGCCGCGTTCAGACCGTTGATCGCCGCCGGGAACCCACCATAGAGCGACATCTGCCAGATCACTTCACCAATCTCTCGCTGGGAAGCACCCGCCTTGCGCGCAGCAGCGATGTTTACTTTCAGCTGTGGTCGGGTCTGACCACCGATGGCTGTCAATGCTGCAACCGTCGCGAGCCAGCGGGTTTTGATGTCCAGACCCTCGCGCCCGTACTGCTGGCCCCATGCAAAATCCACGACACTTTCGGATATGCCGGGAACCAGCGCATCGTAGCGGGCGGCCAGTGCGGCTTCCATGCCCGGATTGTAGGCCTCGGCCAGATTCTGACCCGTTCGGTAGCTATCATCTGTCATGATCGGAACAATCTCGTAGTTTGGGTTTCGTGCCGCATGGAGGCGATATCAGCCATCATCGCGCAGCCGCCAATAGCGTCAAGCGGTACAGTGCATGCTTCTTCGGTCAACCGTTGAACCGTGTTCATCAAGTCTGCCGCAATGCGTGCACCGTCAGTCTGACCGAGTGGTACGAGCCGCACAGCAGCTGAAATCAAGTTCGCTGCAAAGGCCTGCAGATAGGTTGCCAGCGTATCCTCGAGGGGAACGTTGTGCATTGCTGCCGCTCGCCCAACCGCTACTGGATAGACCGCAAGTTCCCCGCCGCCCCAGGCGGCTTCGGTCACACTGGCGAACGCCGCACCCTGCGCTTCGGTCTCAAGCACGCGTTCGGCCGATGGCGCCAAAGCGATCGCAAGTTCGGAGATTTCTTCAAGCGCAGGGATGTCGCCTGAACTCTGCGCTTTCCAGGCATGAGCCAACAGGATCGCATCGGTGCGCCCGGACCCGTGCTGCAAACAGTCTTCGATATAACTGCTCGTACTGGTTGAGTCTTGTACAAGACCGGCCGCAAAGGCCCACTCCAGTCCATGAGAATAGGTGTAGGCTCCCACCGGGTAAGCTGGCGACAACCAAGCATGCAGCTTGTAGCGCGCGTCACTCATGGCTGTGCGTGTGGTCGTGCCGGTGCGGAATATGCGCGTTCGGGTCCGCATGCGGGTCGTGGGAATGGCTGTGCCCGTGCGTTCGCCCATGCCCATAGGCGCCGCCGTCAGGTGGAAACGAGTCTTCTATATGACTCACCTCAGCGCCCAGTCCTCGCAACATGGCTTCCAGCACGTGATCACGTTGGATCAGAAGAGACTCTGTACGAACCTCCGCTGGAGTGTGGCGATTGCCAATATGCCAGGCAAGCCGGGCCAGGTTGCGGCCTCGCACTTCTGCCAGCGGCTCGACGGCTGCCCGGATAGCCAGTCGTGTTCCATCCGCAGCTGTCAGCTTTTCACCATCCGCATATGATCGCGCCTCGGCTGCATCGATCAAGACCTCTCGTCCCTGATCCGTCTGAACCATCCGGCGTCGAAAATACCGTGACTGGTAGTCGAGGGTGACAGTCTCTGTCATGCTGCTCCACCGACTTTGCGTACATACGCTTGCCATACGCATGCCATACGCTTGCGGTACGGGTGCCATACGCTTGCCATACGCCTGGTCACCAGCTCAGAACAAAAAGTAGCGTTGCGCCATGGGCAGCACTTTGGCGGGCTCGCACGTCAGCAACTCGCCGTTGGCGCGCACCTCATAGGTCTCCGGGTGCACTTCGATCTCGGGCGTCGCATCATTCAGCACCATGTCTTTCTTGCCAATCCCTCTCGTGTTCTTCACGGCAGCCGTGCCCTTGCGAAGCCCCAGCACGCCTCCCAAACCGTCCGCGTGCGCAGCCTCAGATACAAACGTCACTGACGACGCCTCCAACGACCGCCCGAACGCACCGAACATCGGACGCGTATAGACAGGCTGCGGCGTCGGGATCGAGGCATTCGGCTCACCCATCTGTGCGCAGGCAATTGTGCCGCCAACGACGACCAGCTCAGGCTTTACGCCAAAAAATGCCGGACTCCATAGGCAAAGATCCGCACGCTTACCCTCCTCAACAGATCCGATCTCATGCGCGATACCATGCGCGACCGCCGGATTGATCGTGTATTTGGCGATGTATCGCCGCACGCGCAGGTTATCATTGTCGCCCGCCTCATCTGGCAGACGCCCGCGCTGACGCTTCATCTTGTCGGCGGTCTGCCATGTCCGGATCAGCACCTCGCCGACGCGTCCCATGGCCTGACTATCCGACGCGATGATCGAGAACGCGCCCATATCGTGCAGGATATCCTCGGCGGCGATGGTCTCGCGGCGGATCCGGCTTTCGGCGAACGCCACATCCTCGGGAATCGACTTGTCAAGGTGGTGGCACACCATGAGCATATCCAGATGCTCCTCCAGCGTGTTCACCGTGAAGGGCCGCGTCGGATTGGTCGAGGACGGGATCACATGATCCAGCCCACAAACCTTAATGATATCCGGAGCATGACCGCCGCCCGCGCCTTCGGTGTGGAATGCGTGGATGGTCCGCCCCTTTATGGCGGCAACCGTGTTCTCGACAAAACCGCTCTCGTTCAGCGTATCCGTGTGGATCATGACCTGCACGTCCATGTCGTCGGCCACGGACAGACAACAGTCGATCGCGCCAGGTGTCGTTCCCCAATCCTCGTGCAGTTTCATGGCGCAGGCCCCGCCTTTGACCATCTCGACCAGTGCTGCTGGTTGCGAGGCATTGCCTTTGCACGACAGCCCGAAATTCATCGGAAACGCATCGAGGCTCTGCAACATGCGCCCGATATGCCAAGAGCCGGGTGTACAAGTGGTCGCAAGCGTCCCGTGCGCGGGACCGGTACCGCCGCCGAGCATTGTCGTCACGCCAGAGTGCAACGCGTCTTCGATTTGCTGCGGACAGATGAAGTGGATATGCGCATCGAACCCACCCGCCGTCAGGATCTTGCCCTCGCCCGCGATAGCCTCGGTGCTGGGGCCGATGATGATGTCGACGCCGGGCTGCGTGTCGGGGTTGCCCGCCTTGCCGATCTTGTGGATGCGCCCGTCGCGGAGGCCGACATCGGCCTTGTATATGCCGGTATGGTCGACGATCAGCGCGTTGGTGATGACCGTGTCGACCGCGCCGTCCGCGCGCGTTGTTTGCGACTGGCCCATGCCGTCGCGGATGACCTTGCCGCCGCCGAACTTGACCTCCTCGCCATAGGTGGTCAGGTCGCGCTCGACCTCGATGAACAGTTC
>JBGCFK010000275.1:0-4264 GCA_045106875.1 Paracoccaceae bacterium
TTGTGACCTACACCGGCGAATACGCAGGCCTCACAAACCTGAACTTCCCAAGATCCGGCAGCACCGACATTCTGCCGCTGCCCGCTGGCATCACTGACGATAACCCGATTGCACCACAGCAGCCGGATATGGTCGTCGGGACAGTCTTCATCAACGCGGACTTCACTGACAGCGTCATCAACGGCAGCATCGTTGATCGCTCCCTTGTCGGCAGAGGCACGGCCCAGCCTGACATCAACCTCGATCCAGCAACGATTACAGCTGATGGCACATTTCTCGGTACTGTAACCCGGTCGATGGACCAGCAGAACATCGGCACCTACGGTGGCGCATTCGGTGGCACCCAGGCCACCGGAGTTGCCGGAGCCGTCGAGATTGCGGACTACCTCGATGATATCGACAACGAACAAGAATACGGCGCCTTTGTCCTAACGCGCTGTGGCCAACCCGGTGAAGGAGCGCTTTGTGCGTCAGTCGACCCGTAAAAAGCTTGCGACTATCCTAGTGGGAGGGGCGCTGCTGTGCGGCGCCCCTCTTGCTGCGCAAGAGACCGATCTAACATTTGATGAAGCCCGCGCCATTGGCCAACAGGCCGCGATCAATGGCGATATTGAACTGGCGCTCGCCCTGTCTTCCTCGTTGCTTCAGGCAGACCCAACCGACAGTTTCGCCTGGCTCATCCGCTCTAGCGCCCTGTTACAAGCGCAAGAGCACGCCGCAGCCCGAGACGCCGCAGCCGAAGCCCACCGCAACGCACCCTCCGGCCCGCTAAGATACGAGGCCGCCCGCCTTGCAGCGTTGGCCGCGACCAACGAAGAACGCTTCACAATAGCCACTTGGTGGCTGCGCCGTGCCCTGATTGACGCCCCGAACGAGGCCGAAACCGAACGCACCCTGCAAGACGCAGCGATCGTCAGCTCCCGCAACCCATGGCAGACAAGCGTGCAGCTATCGTTTCAACCGTCCGACAACGTGAACGGCGGCGTCGACGAAGAATTTTTCGAAATCAACGGTATCAACACCTTTGGCGCACTCAGCCGGGATTCCCAGCCCCTTAGCGGCTGGACCAGCAACCTGTCATTCTCAACACGCTACCGGCTTAGCCAGTCAGAAGACCATCAAACATTCGTTGGCCTCAGGGCCAACTTTCGCGGCGTTATCCTGTCTGACGAATCCCGCGAAGAACTCAGCGAAAGCGGCAGACCCACATCCAACAGCGACTACTCCTACGGCACGCTCAGCACATTCTGGTCACGTGACAACGCGCTAGAGGTCGGTGATTGGGGCCTAGAGGCCAGCGTTGGAGCCCGTTGGTTGTATGGCGATTGGGACGAAACCTTTGTTCGCGTCGGCGTCAATCGCAGCATTCCGCTGTCAGATTACACGCTCGCCCGTGGCTCACTCTGGGCGGAAGTGAATTCTCCGCTGGATGATAGAGACGACGTGCAAAAAGTAGGCGCCGTCCTCAGCTACACAGAAGTGTTCCCAGACATTGCCGTTGTCTCCAGCACAATTGGCTACACCGAAGCCATGTCAGACTTCATCAATGCCAGGTCAAGCACCTGGTTCCTGGCCGTCAGCGCCCAGCCGCTCGAGCAGATTGGGCCGGCACAAGTCACAGTCCAGGCTGGTTTCCAAATCGCGGACTATCCCGATTGGACATTCTTCACCTTCGGCACAGAGATCGAAGCAGGTCGGCAAGACGAAACACTCTTTGCCAATATCGACCTCGCCTTCCCCGACATGTCCTTTGCCGGGTTTGAACCTGTGGTCACTCTGGAATCCAGCTCCACCACATCCAACGTGAACCGGTTCGAGCGTGAAAGCTTCGGCATAGGCCTCACCTTTCAATCCAGCTTCTAGCCACTGGCCCCCAACGCCCCGCATGATAGGCTCTCCCCCAACCACAACCGGAGAGCCACATGCCCCTCACCTATCTGCACACCATGGTCCGCGTCCGCGACCTTGACGAAAACATCGCATTCTACAAATTGCTCGGCCTCGAAGAGACTCGCCGCCACGAAAATGAAGGCGGCCGCTTCACGCTCGTGTTCATGACCGTTCCCGGACAGGAAAACAGCCATGTTGAACTGACCCACAACTGGGACGGCGACGAAGGCTTGCCATCTGACAGCCGCCACTTCGGACACCTCGCCTACGGCGTTGATGATATCTACGCGGTCTGCCAGCACCTTCAGGACAACGGCGTCACCATCAACCGCCCCCCTCGCGATGGCCGCATGGCCTTCATCCGCTCCCCTGACAACGTCTCGGTCGAACTGTTGCAAAACGGCGATGCCAAGGCCCCGGCAGAACCATGGACCTCAATGGAAAACACTGGCCATTGGTGATTCGCGCGCTTCTTGCCAGCCTGCTGCTTTGGGGCTCTGTCGCTCACAGCCAGACTTGCAGGCTGGCACTGGTCCTCGCTTTGGATGTGTCTTCTTCTGTCAACGCAGAGGAAGATCAACTTCAACGCACCGGACTCGCCGCAGCGCTCCTCACAGCCGAAGTACAACAAGCCTTCTTTGCGGCGGGCCAACCGGTCGCCCTGCACGCCTTTGAATGGAGCGGTCGTTACGACCAGGTCCTGCTTTTGCCAAACTGGACAATGATCGACAGCCCGCAAACGCTGCAACAAGTGGCACATGCCATCGCCACCAGCCCTCGGTCGCGCTACGACATGCCCACCGCCCTCGGCCACGCCATGGGGTTTGCCGCAACCCTTCTGCAACGGGCACCACCCTGCACCCAGCACACAATAGACGTCGCAGGCGATGGCCAGAACAACGATGGCTTCTCAGCCGCCCTCGCCTACGGCGCCTTCCCTTTTGAAAACGTCACCGTCAACGCACTCGTTGTGGCCACAGGCGACAGCCCACCATCAGAACTCACAGCATATTTCCAAACCCAGGTCATCCGCGGCCCCGGCGCATTCCTCGAAGTGGCCCAAGGCTTCGGAGACTATGAAAATGCCATGATCCGCAAACTCCTGCGCGAACTGGCCGCACAGGCGCTCAGCGCAGCAGACCCAGCCCAGCCGGATCTTGAACTTCATCGGATCATCAATATCCCAGGGTGAGCCCGCCACGGACAAGGGCCAAGACCCCGATCCGCCCAACAAATCCGCACACCAACCAGCCAACCGCCCACCTCAGGCACGGCGGGCGGGGCGAGGCCGCAGGCGAGGTCTGCCCCGCCGCGCCACAAAACTGTGTCAGTAAATATACCGGATCTGGTCCGTCCAGTATCGCTCCACCCGGCGCAGCGCCGTGGTGATATCCTCGATGCCTTGATGGTCCAGTACCCCGCGCGACACCAACCCCTCGGCATGACCCGAAAACAGCGTCGAAACGATATCCCTAATCTTGCGCCCGTTTTCCGTCAGGCGCACGCGCACCGACCTTCGGTCAATCTCGCATCGCTGGTGATGCATATAACCCATCTCCACCAGCTTCTTGAGGTTATAACTGACGTTGCTACCTTGATAGTAGCCCCGCGACTTCAGCTCCCCGGCTGTCACCTCGTTGTCACCGATGTTGAACAAAAGCAGCGCCTGCACCGCGTTGATGTCCAGCACCCCCACCCGCTCAAACTCATCCTTGATCACATCCAGCAACAATCGATGCAGCCGCTCAACAAGCGTCAAGGCATCAAGATAGCTAGACATAAACGCTGTATGCGATCCCGTAATCGGCGGTCCATCCATTGAAGAATGAAGACTCATGATCTGTCTCCGTCTGTTCCCTTAGACAGACTTGTCACACCAAAAGCCGAAAAAGCAGTTAAGTCGCAAAAAACTCCCAGAATTTTCAAGCCAGAAGCGCAGAAAACTTGAACTAACTTGGATTGGATCACCGCCCTAGGCAGGCCGCACGATCCCATCAGCACCCGCCGCAATCTGCTGTACCAATGGCCCATAGACGTCTGGCGCCTCGCTCTGGCCACTCACCCATTGATACAGATCGTGGTCATTTTCTTCCAAAAGGCGCTCATACAAATCCAGACTATCATCCGACATGCCAGGCAGCGCAGTTTCGGCAAACCGGCTCAATATCAGGTCCATCTCCTTGATACCCCGCCGCATCGACCGCATCGCCAACCGCTTCAGACGGACCTCGTGCGGCTCACTCATGCCGCAACGCGGCTCTCAACCGCTTCTCCAGAACACCCAGCTTGCGCACCTGCCCCTGCATCTGCCCACGCAACTCCCGCACCTCTGCCAAAATCGCCCGCGCATCCGCCGCCAGCTCCGCCTCTTCCA
>JBGCFK010000276.1:0-4371 GCA_045106875.1 Paracoccaceae bacterium
AGAACGTGCCAATCCCGACAATCGCAAGCCCCATCATCACGGGCCAGAACGCAGGCACCAACGTCAGCAGGATACCTGCTAGCGTGGTCACCGACGCGGCGCGAAAAACGCCTTTGGGTCTGAACCGGCGGACAGCCTTGGCGGCATAGGGGGTTGTGAAGATCGCCGGGATAAACACGAGGTAGACCAGCCCAAGCCTCTCTGGCGCCAGCCCAAGCGCGCCCGTCAAGTGCAGGTTCACATATGTGTAGATGCCCACGAAGACGAAGAGGATGATAAAGCCAATCAGAAAGGCGACCCGCAGTGCTGGGTGTGCCAGGTGCCCCCGCCACGCCACGAGTGGCGGACCTGCGCGCATGGGTGGCGCCGCGTCGCGCGCACCGATCAGAACAATGGCAAGCACTGCGCCCACGAGATTCAGCGCGGCGAAGACCCAGAACGAGCCAACGAGACCGAGGACATCCGCCGCCGAGACCGCCAGAAGCCGGCCAAAGAGGTTCGAGGCCACATTGCCGGTTATGAAGGCCGCCATTGCACCACCAGCCGCGGTGACGTCGCATTGCTCGGACAGGTACGTCATGGTCAACGTAAAAGCCGCGGCCATGAAGATCCCCTGGATGACGCGGAGCGTCATGAACACCTCGACCGTCTCCGCCAACCCCAGCAGGAAGGTAGGGACCGACAACAGGACAAGGCTGATCCAGATCCCGCGCTTTCGGTCGATCCGGTCGGCGAACCAAGCCACAGTCAACCCCGAGACCGCCATGCCGAAGGTCGAGGCATTGACTGCGAAGCCCATCACCCCTGGATCCGTGCCATAGGCTTCGACCAATTGGGGCAGTAGGGCCTGGGAGCCGAAGAGATCAATCAGTGTCAGAAAGCTCACCAACGCGACAATGGTCGATCGTCGAATCACATCCCGGGGTCGCTCCCCGCGGAGCGCGCTTTTTACCGTGAGCATGCATCGTCCTCCTGGGCAGTCGACGTTACGACCGGCGGCGTCTCTATCGATGCTGGCGCTTCGGCGGCCATACGCGGCCATCGCGAGTCAGAATCTGCGATTTTCCTGGGATTGCGCTTGGACCCGTAACCGCGCTGGGCGCGTATTCTGTCCCACGCTGATCCGCGCACCCTGCCAGAAGAATGATTGTGAGACACACATACTTCGCCATTCGGATTTCCTTTTAGATTGTTGGCTTTGCTGAATTACGCGACAACTGGGCCTTCGGCGTTACGCAACTCGTGCGTTGTGAATCGGTATCTGGGTGCGCGGCGTTCACAGGTCCGGCAACACGGCCAATCCGTCGAACATCTGTCGAACATCGACTGACGACCGTACGCCCAGGTCATCGAAATGGTCTTCGATCCATTTTCCGGCGGTCTCGCGTCCGATCTCGAACAAATGGGTCAGAAAGGCCCATTCCGCGTTCAGCTTCGACGAGGCATCCAAATGCCGCATCCGCTTGCGCGCGTGGATGATGTGCACGTTCATCCGCCGATACGTCCCGGCGTCCAGCTGGCTCGCATCCAGCAGGCGCGAGACGAAGTCGATGGCCCGCAACTCGTGCTGCAACGCGCTGTTGAACGTGATCTCGTTGATCCGGTTCTGGATCTCGGCGGCGCCCTTGGGCGTGCCCTCGCGCAGGATCGGGTTGATCTGCACGATCATGATGTCCGACGAGGGTGAGCCGTGAAAGAACGGGAACAGCGGTGGGTTCCCCATGTAGCCGCCATCCCAATAGGGCACACCATCGATCTCGACCGCCTGGTAGAGATATGGCAGGCAGGCCGAAGCCATGGTCACGTCGGCTGTTATCTCTTCGCGCTCGAAGACCTTCACGCGTCCGGTCTCGACATTCGTCGCCGACAGGAACACGCCCATATCGCCGCACCCGCGGACCTTGTCGAAGTCCACCAGTCGCTCGACGATTTCACGCAGGGGATCGATCTGGAACGGGTTCATGTCATAGGGTGAGGCGAGGCGCTGCATCATCGCCATCATCTGGTAGCCCGGCGATGTGTCGAGCGACCAGTCTCCTGTGGCCATGGCCCATGGGGTGCGCTGGATGGGTGAGGTGCGCGCGGTGTCCGAGACCTCGCGCCAGAACTCGGCGAGCCGCTGGCGTGCGCCCTCGGCCCCGTTCTCGTGCATCCCGTGCGCGGCGACGACAGCGTTCATGGCGCCCGCCGAGGTGCCCGAGATCGCGTCGATCCAGATCCGGTCATCCTCGAACAACTTGTCCAGAACGCCCCAGGTGAAAGCCCCGTGCGCGCCCCCGCCCTGGAGCGCAATGTTCACGCCCTTGTGCCGGTTTTCTCGTCTTCCAGGTCCGCGTGTGGGTTTTCTGGCCATGGTCTCGGTGCTCCGTTTCAGGCTGCTGTCCAGCCGCCATCAACCGGCAGGGAGACCCCGGTGATGTTCTCGGCTGCGTTCGTACAGAGAAAGAGCGCGACACCGGCGAGTTGCTCGACCGTCACGAACTTCTTGGTCCATTGGGCGGCCAGCAACACGTCGCGTTTGACTTCTTCTTCGGTCATCCCGCGCGCGGCGGCGGTCTCGGGGATCTGCGCCTCGACCAGCGGCGTCAGCACGTAGCCAGGGCAGATCGCATTCACGGTCACACCGTGCTCCGCAGTCTCAAGCGCCACGGTCTTGGTGAACCCCGTAATCCCGTGCTTGGCGGTCACGTAAGCCGACTTGAAGGGCGAGGCGACCAGCCCGTGCGCGGACGAGACGTTGATGATCCGCCCCCAGCCGCGGGCCTTCATGCCCGGCAGCGCGGCGCGCGTCGTGTGAAAGGCCGAGTTCATGTTGATCGCCACGATCAGGTCCCAGCGCGCGGGGTCGAATTCCTCGACCGGCGCAACGGTCTGAACCCCGGCATTGTTGACGACCACGTCGACAGAACCGAAGTGCTGTTCGGCGACCTTAACCATCTCGGTGATCTGGTCCGGCTTGGACATGTCCGCACCGTCATAGACCACGCGGCCCTGCCCAAGCACGTCCAGAACTGCGCGTTCCTGCTCGATCTAGTGTGGATCGCCAAAGCCGTTCAACACCACATTTGCCCCGGCCTCGGCAAAGCCCCGTGCGATGCCCAGACCAATGCCCGAGGTCGAGCCCGTCACGATCACGGTTTTGTCGATCATCTCCATTTCCACCATCGTCCGTTTTTCTCGAGTTGCGTCACGTCAGTTTCCCCGGTTCCACGAGCACAGCTCAAAACCACGCCGGCTGGCTGATCCCGGACTGTGCCCACGTGGTTATTGGCCGTACTGCTCGTCCGGGCTGACGCCCTTTTCCCATCCGTATTTCGGCGTGCCCCCCGACGGGAACGGCACCACATCGGTGGAGATGAAAGTCGCCGTCTCGGAGCCGGTGTTTTCCCAGTAGTGAACAAAGCCGGGGCCGAACTCTTCCGAGGTTTCGCCCGCGTGATGCACGATTGGTACGGCACAAAAGCTGTTGTGCTCAGTCACGGTGCCCTTTGCGAGATACACGATCGCCGGACGATCTGCGTGGCTGTGGGTGGGAACCGTACCACCGGGCGCAAGCTCGAGGCGGCGCTGACGCAGCATGAATGGCCCCATCTCACGCCATCCTTCGAGCTGGACGTTTGCGATGATTTCGCGCGTCAGCCACTTCGTGCCAATCCTGTCAAGCTTGCGCGGTTCCGTCAGTTTGTGTTCTTCGGGGCAACCCCCTGCCTGGGCGGGCGTGGTGGATTGCAACGCCGCCATCAGGGCTGCGGCAAGGGTGATTGTGGCTCTGCGCATCGAAGGCTCCATCTTCGTGACGGTTACAACCGCCGGGTTTCCGATGCGAACATGTTCACCGATTTTCACACGCTGTAGAAATTGGAATTATTTATTGGTTCTATAATCACAGGGCATGAGATCGTCACAATGCAGTGATCTATAAAGCTCGGACATTGACTGTCAGACAGAGGTTTCCCATGGAAATACATCAGATGCGTTACTTCGTTGCCATGTCGGAGCACCTGAACTTCACCCACGCGGCCGAGACCTGCAATGTGAGCCAGCCGGCGCTGACCCGTGCCATCCAAAAACTGGAAGACGAGCTGGGCGGGCCGCTGTTCCGCCGCGAGGGCCGTCGAACTCATCTGACCGAACTGGGCCGCATGGTGCGCCCACGTTTCGAGCAGGCTCTGTCGCTGACCGACCTGGCACGGGACGAAGCGCTGGACTTCTCCCAGACGGTCAACGCCAAGCTAGCCCCAACTATTCATGAGCTGATGACGATTGGGTTTTGGCGCACGGAGTTGCCCGCCTGAAGCGGCTGTGAGGTTTTGGCAGATTTGTCTACGTTTGAGTTCAGGGCTTGGGTTCGACGCGGCTCTGGAGCCGCCA
>JBGCFK010000277.1:0-4795 GCA_045106875.1 Paracoccaceae bacterium
GTATCGGTTGAGCACATCAGCTTGGGTAACACGGTGGCCTCCGAATTGGCGGGTATAGGCACTGTCCCCGATCTCCAGCACGCGGTTTCGGATGTCGCCGGCATTCTCCTGCAGGAAGCGTTCGATATAGTATCGATCGAGGGGCTTGCCACGACTGTAGCCGAAATTCTCATCGATTGGCGTCGTGCGACGAAGGTCGCCAAATCGCACGCTCTTTCCGGAAGGCAACCGTTTCCTGACCCACCTGCGGATCTCGCCAAACGTTGCCCCGGGCTCAAGCCGCAGGATGCCAGCGGTTCCTGCCACTGCCGCGCGAAGACCGTTGCGCCGCTTCGCAGCGAACTTGAGCGTACCTAACTGCTTGCTAATGAAATAGCTCTTCCATCCTTGTTGCCCAAGATTGAAAGCTTCCTGCCAATCGGCCCGGGTGCTGGCCGTCTCGCGGTGCCGCCCCTGAACGGCAAGCGCCCACTTCAGCATGAAGGCATTGTCGTTTGACATGTTGCTGTCGTGGCGGAAATACGACGCAAGCGTCTCGTCCTCAGCCGAAACAGGATAGTTGCGCGCAAGACGCAGATAAACATCGTAATCCTCCACCGCGCGGAGCGTTGTATCGAAACCACCTTCTTTAAGGAGAATTTCCCGGCGATAGAGTACTGTCCCGTGCATGCCGACGAGATTGTTCACGAGAAAACTGGAGTAGGCGTCATCCCCTGGTTCGCACAGAGGCGGCTTTGCGGTAACATTCCCCTTAGCATCAACAAGTTGGTACGCGCCATAAACAAAAGCACAGCCCGGATTGTGCTCGAACTGGCGAAGGTTCACCTCCACCATGGTCGCAAGCAACCGGTCATCAGCATCGAGAAACCCAACAAAGCTGCCGTGCGCGGCTCGAAGTCCGGTGTTACGCGCCGCAGACAGCCCTTGGTTGTTCTGTTTGAGCAGTTTCACGCCCGAGAAGCGTTCGACAACCTTGGCCGGGTCGTCGCTCGATCCATCGTCGACGACGATGATCTCTTTCAAGGGCACTGTCTGCGCCTTGATACTTTCCAACGCCGCCGCAAGGAAATGTGCGTGGTTGTAGGTGGTCACGACGATCGTGACATCGGGTATCTCATGCGCCATGCTTCGGTTTCCGCTGGTTTGACGGTGCCAGATGTTGAAGCGCTTCGTTGGTGCTGCACTTGTCGGCGACCTGAAGCGGGTAGCCCGCGAATGCCAGCCAGGAAACAGCGTGACGACAGGCGGACTCGAAGTCAACGATAGGCTCGTAGCCGAGATCACGGCGGGCCTTATCCATCGGCAGTCGGACGCGGCAAAGATGCAAGGCCGCCTTCTCTTCAGAAACCCGTGGTTTCTTTTGACCTTGCAGCTTCCCCGGAAGGGAAGGCGCGCGCCACGTAGCATAAGCCGCCCGCAAACTCCGTCGCGGCCGTGCCGGGAGAAGCGTAGCGGCACGTTTAAGTACCTGTTTTGAGTCCAGCCCGTACCCCTGTAGCCAGCCCGATGCGGCCGGAGCTGAAACAATCAAATCGTCCCAATTGCATCCAAGGGCATCGACGATTGGGTGGCAGAGGTCGGCCCATGTCACCGTTTCTGCGTCGCCGACGATAAACGCCTCTCCGTCTGCTCGCGGTGCGGTGAGAGAAAGGTGGATCGCATTGACGAGGTTGTCGACGTAGATCGAATTGCAGATCCCTGCCCCGCCTTCGACCAGATATGCTTCTCCTGAGAGGACTTCATCCGCGAATCCGCCGGTCCAATACGAGCGCGGCCCATGTACAATTCCAGGACGCAGTCGCACGACCTCGACACTGCCGCCGTTCCGGAGTTGTTCCAGCCTCCGTTCAGCTTCAACTTTCACATTGTTATACGCGAGAGACTGGCGGCTGCTGAGTGGCGTGGACTCGTCTGTACCCGGAGCCGGTGACTGCCCATGCACCGAAGCACTGCTAAGGTAGATGATACGCTGAACGCCTGCCGCTGCTGCGGCATCATAGACTGGCGCGACGGAGTCAACGATGACCTCCGGCGGTCCAGCGACGGCATGAACCACATGACTGCAACCCGCAAAAGCCTCGGCCAGCGCGGCCTCGTCGCGAGCATCTGCGATCTTGCCATCGAGTTGGAACCGCATAGCGAGCGCTAACGACTCTGGCCGCCTGACGATCGGCCGCACCACATGATCACCACGCAAATGCAGCATCTCGACCACTCGGTTGCCGATGAAGCCGCCAGCCCCGAGCACTGCCACCACCGGACTCATCGCGGATCACCCGTCAGTGAAACCGCGCGCGACTGTTCATCAATGGAAAACCAGGGCATCTCAAGAGACTTGCGATTGCGATAGCATTCCTCGATCAGCGCACAGACATTCCGGCCCACGGTGCCCGGTACCGCCGGTGCGTGTCCGGACCGGAGGGCGTCGATCACGTCCCTGATCTGTGCCGCGTAAGTGGAGACGAAGCTAGTGTTGCCCCCGGAGCCATCGTCGAGCGTGATCAGCCCCGGAGGCGAACCGCGCATTTCGAGTTCCAACGTCAGCGGTTCATTGATCTCCCAAGTGATTGAGCCGAGGTCACCCTGTATTGTGACCCGGTTTGGTCGAGCCCAATCCCGGCTTAGCCGCATTTGGACATCCGCCCCGGCGCATCTCAACCTAAGCAACGCGTTAGCCTCTACACCACCCATGGCGTCATCGGAGTATTCCACGATATCTGATCGGCCAAGCCACCAGTTCAGCAGATCAAGCGCATGAGTGCCGATATCTTGAAGCACGCCTCCGCCGGATTGCTCCGTACTGAAATAACTGGCCGATGCGACTGGCCACTCGAAAACTCCGCCTTCGAACCAGCAAACCGACCGGAGTTCGCCGAGAGTTCCGCCAGCAAGAAGCGCCTTGATTGCCTGCGGCGCAGGCAAATGGCGGCGGATAAGTCCAACTGCCAGCAGACGACCCCTCGCTTCAGCCGTCGCCACAAGGTCTTCAGCTTCTGTCAGCTTTAACGCCATCGGCTTCTCGCACAAGACATGCACACCGCGCTGCAGCGCGACAGTGGAATGGCTGGCGTGCAGCGCTGATGGCGATGCGATGACCGCCAGATCGGCTTGGTCGAGCGCCGCATCAAGACTTGGGGCCGGCGTCGCTGACCTCATCAGCGCCTGTACGCTCTCGACGGAGCTTGTGACCGGATCGAACAGACTGGTCACCCTCACCAGACCCTCATTCTCGAGTAAAGCAAGTGCGGGTCCGGCATAAATGCGCGTCGCAGCGCCACAGCCGATGACCGCGACGCGAAGCGGTGATGAGGGCTCGCCCTTCTGCTCAGTGGCTTGTGGCATGGTGTTTCCCAGCGGCGACGAGGATGACTGCCGCTTTGCAAAGCATGCGGAAGGAAGGCGCAAGCCGGATCGCTTCTCGAACTTGCGCCAAGCAGCCGGCGGTGTCGCCAGCCGACAAAAGTTGGCGCGCGGTGCCGAGCGCGCTGACAGCATAGGTTTGCCGCGCTTGACGTGTGATCGCCTTTGCCCGATCTGGTGGTAAATAACTCGAAAAGATATCGATGGCCATGCGGTTGTATGCGGCATCCGCGGCGGAGGACACGTGCCGTCCGGTGTTGGAGTCATCATGCATCCGGTACACGGCAAGCGGACGAGGATCGTACCAGATGGGGAACTGGGCTGCGATCCGAACCCACATTTCCCAATCTTCGGCGCACGCAAGACGCCGGTCGAACCCTCCGACCTGCTCGTAAACGGCGCGGCGCACGGCAATCGATGGGGTCATTATCCGCTGCTCGGTTGCAAGGCGTGTTACCGCGTCGGGGAGTAACCCGACCTCCGGATGTTCCTCGGTCATGAGCCCAACTTCCCGACCCGATGTATCGGCGAAGACCGGTCGACAAAAAGCGGCGCCGAGCCCGGGATGGGCGTCGAATCCGCGTTGCAACGCGGTGTAAAATCCTGGTCGTACAAAGTCGTCGCCATGCAACAAGTGGACGATCTGGCCGCGAGCTCTCGTCAAACAGGTGTGAAAATTCGCGATATGGCCGACATTCTGGGGCTGCCGGAAGAAGCCGACACGGCCACGACCCATTGTGCGCACAACGGCATCAGGAGCGTCGTCAGAGCCGTCGTCGATGACCTCAATTTGCATGTTTTCCGCGCCGAGGTCTTGGGACAGCACACTTTCCAAAGTCTGACCGAGATGGTGGGCGCAGCGGTAGGTTGGTATCATAACCGACCAAAGTGGCCTGTTATCTCCCGGTGACAGCTGAGCAACCGGGTCACGTGATATGTCGGGCATGCCGGTCATCGTCTCGTCATCGACCGCTTCAGAATTTTTGCCCCCAAACGAAGTGCAGATCGACGTGGCACCGTGGCGCCGATACCGCCACCAAAAATACTCCGACGAAAGCAGGTGCGGGCGAGCGCCATCTCGTCCTGCTGGACATATGTCTTCGCCCACCCAAAAAAATAGGCGGAACAGCCGCCACGGGCGGCAACGGACAGCGGTGGCTGGGCACAATTAGCAAGGCGGTGATAGAATTCTTCGACGGCGTCAAGTTTAGCGGCGGCTGGCCGTGACGAGAATGCGCCACCGTCATGCAAGCGATAGATACCCACCACCTCGTCAACGAAGGCAAGTTCACCCCTCAGGGCGCAAAGGGCATACAAGGGCCAATCGGTGATGGGGAAGAAGTCGGCATACCACTCAGGCACATCCCTTACGCAAGCGGCGCGCATCATTCCTGCGCAGGTGGCGAAGGGGTTTCCTTCCATAAGCGCAGCAAGG
>JBGCFK010000278.1:0-18892 GCA_045106875.1 Paracoccaceae bacterium
GGCCTTCTGGAACTGAGCCAACACAGCGTCCGAGATACCAAGATCCTTGCCGTTCACGCGCTTCCAGCGCCAAGGGCTCGCGGTCGTGTCCACGAATGAGATCAGGTTCTCGTTGAAGAACGTGTCAATCAGTCCGGTTGGGCCGAACAATTTGCTAAAATCCTGCAGCGCCACGTCTGCCCGTGCATTGCGTGAGAACGGATAACGCTCATCAATCGCCCTCTGGCAGAACGGGTAAACATGGGCCTGCCACTTGGCATTCAGCTCGGACCTCGCACCGCCGATTGTGATGCCGGAAGATCCAGCGGCGACCTGGCTTACCCAGCGCCGGATAGGTCCTGAAAGGCGACCTATCTCGGATTGCAGGCGTGCCGAGGCACTGCCGGCCTGGCTTGCGATTGCAGTACCAGAGTTCTGGCCAAGGGAGAGCCGGTTTAGCTCGTTGTAGACCTCGGTCATTGTCGCGATGACCTCGTCGAGCGCTGCACCTGCTCCGTCTGCTCCGTCGGTCAGTGCGTGCAACTCCGCAAAGCGTTCTTCGACATAGTAGCCGGGCACCTCGACCTTGGATGCCTCTGCACCATTGGATCCACCGGCCCGACTGGCGGATGAAAGCACTTCCAGCAAGGCCTGGCCCTGTGCGTCGAAGGCTGATGTGACCTCCTCTTGCACAAACTCGCCAAAGCCCTGCAAACCGGTTTCAGTAACCGCTGCTACCGTGCCCTTGGCAGGTGGTTGTGACAACTTGGTCTCGGCGGAGACTGCGCGCAGAATTGCAGCGATCGGAGAGCTCGGTCCGGAGATGATGTTCAAGACTTCAGTTGCGTGGCTGAGACTTTCCATTGGGACGATGTCAATATCGGCCAGCAACTGGTCGTAGCGGCTGATATAGTCCGTGTAGTAGAGGTTGAGGACATCTCGGCTGAGGACCGCCAACGCGCGGGGGCTGGTTTCAGCGGCGCCGCGCGGCCCAAGCACCCAGCTTTCATATTGAACGCGCTCGGCCACGGACAAGACCTCGGGCAGGAAGTTTTCGTGGAAACCGTCTCGAGTGTAGACACCCTCTACGCCCTTGCTGAGCGGTGTGCCTGAAGGGCGGAGCAACACGCGTGATGCGGCGGGACCGCCCACATCCGTCAGCCGGAACTGAGGCAGATCGCGGACCTTCGGGCCAGTCACGATGCTCTGGTAGATCCGCTCGGCCAGCGGAGTTTCGGACAGAAGGCCTTGGATCTGGTCCACCAGCGGACCATTCAGCGCAATCTCGCGCATCGGCTGATTCAGCATCTGTGTCAGGTGGCCCTTCAGATCTGCTATCAGGTCGTCCTGTCCAGGAAAGGTAAGCGCCCAGTCGATGTCCAGCCACTTTTCGACCAACCCTTCATCCATCGGCCCTTGCAGTCCCAGCATCAGGTAGATCTTGAGTGCCTCGAACAACAGATCAGTGTTATTCAGGTTGTCCTGCATCTGCTCTTCCAGCCGGAAGAGTAGCCGGGGCAGCAGCAGCGTATTGAGCGCCCCGCGATATGCCTGCGCGCTTTCGGTGCCGACAGCATCACCCTGGTAGAGGCCAAAGGTCAGCTCGACCGGTGGTGCCGGATCTTCACCAGCCGGATTGCCGGGAAGATCGCGCAGAATGTTGAGTGCGGGCACCACGCGGGCAATGTCAGCATCGGCGATCGGGTTCCTCGGAACATCAGCCGTCAATTCCTGAAAGCTGACCACCTTTTCCTGTGCTTCCGTTATCAGATCGAGGTTGCCGTTATAGCTGTTGCCCCAGAGCGCAGTGATTCCGCCAATTGCCAACACGGCCGCGGCCGCTGCTCCACGGGCTGTCCAGCGATAGCGCCGCTCCACGTGATCATCGGCCGAGACCAGCCCCGCTTCGCGGAAAACAACGCCGTTGAACAGCCGTGTCAGGAAAAAGCTTCGCCCCTGCCCTTTGCCGCTGCCAACAGCCTGACGACCGATACCGAATGTCTGGGCCATACCCATCATCAGCCGGTCGATGGGCGCACCTTCCTGCGTGCCGGAGGTGAAGTAGACGCCGCGCAACAGCTGGGTCGTCTCGTAGCGGTTCTCCTGGAACACCTCGGACAGGAAGGCTTCCGCTGTGCCGCGCAAAGACGCGATCTGTGCTGGGAAGCCCTGGATCAGGCTGCGACGTTGGTAGTCAACCTCGGCCTGCATGCGCTCGAGACTACGATTGCCAAGTTGGCTGACCAATGCGTCGAACTCGGTCTCGAAGGCAGCCATGGGCGAAGCCCGCTCACCACGCTTGGCCATCGGCAGTGTGAAACCCCAGACCTGTTCGCGCGCGTCACTGCCCAGATCATCAAAGTACTCCTGAAATCCCGCGATTAAATCGGCCTTTGTAAACATCACGTAGACCGGGAAGCCAACGCCCAACCGCTCTCGCAGTTCGTGCAGGCGTGTACGAACGGCACGAGCATGGGTGCGGCGCATACCGTCGTCCTGTGTCGCGAGATCCGATAAAGAGATCGCGACCAGTGCACCGTTTATGGGCTGGCGACTGCGATGTTTCTTCAACATGTCCAGAAAACCGAGCCAGGCACGGCTGTCCGCATCCGCATCGCTGTCCTGTGTGGTGTAACGCCCGGCGGTGTCCAGCAGAACAGCTTCGTCTGTGAACCACCAGTCGCAGTTCCGAGTACCACCTACGCCGCCAATGGCTGTCTTGCCCATTCGTTCGGCCAACGGAAAGTTGAGGCCCGAATTTACGATAGCGGTCGTCTTGCCCGCGCCCGGTGGGCCGATCATGATGTACCAGGGCAGCTGATACAGGTGACGTGTACCGAAACGTGTACCAAACCGGGATTGGCGCAGGAAGCCAAGTGCCTCGGTCATACGGCTCCGCATCTCGCCGAGTTCCGCATCCACCGCGTCCTCACCGTGTTCCGTGGCAGCCTGTTGGGTGATTGCCTCGGTCATCTCGGTGTCCCGCGTACGCCGGCGTAACAGGATCAAAAGTATCGCGATGATGGTCATGGCCATGAGGGTGCCAATGCCCGTGAGCCGCCCGACCAATCCATCGAAGGGGCGGAAATCTCCAATCGCCAGCAGGGGGCCGACATACCAGATCGCCAGTGAGAGGATCAGGCTGAAGCCGATCAACACTCCAATCGGTGACAGAATGGCGGAGAGGGTGCGCTTGAACATGGGTCAGCCTGCCTTCACGAGAATGATTTCAATGCGCCGGTTCTGAGCCCGGCCCTCAGACGATTTGTTGGTTGCGATAGGATCCTTGTCGGCGCGACCTTCGGCAGTGATGCGTTGCTTGTCGTCCAGCGCTGGCGCCACCCGGTCCATCACCGATTTTGCCCGCGCCAGCGACAAGTGCAGGTTCGATGGAAAGCGGGCCGTACGGATCGGGATATTGTCGGAGTGACCCGCCACGATGATGCGCCCAGGCTCGCGGTTCACTGCCTCGGCCACCCGGTCCACGACTGCACCAAAACGTGGCTCGAGTTTGTCGGAGGCTGGGCTGAACATGCCTTTACCAGTGATCCGGACCGTGATGGCGTTGCCTTTGGAGATTACAGCAACCAGCCCCTCACGAATTTCGGGGGCAAGGAAGGTCTCCAGCGTTTCTTTCTCCGCTAGAGGCGGGGGCGGTGGTGGCGGTGGTGCAGACCTAGCCAGCTCGATCGTGCCGTCGAAGTTCAGCGCTGAGAGTTGCCCTCGAAGCCGCTCCGTATCGCCACTGAGCGCATATGAGAACCCGAAGAAGGCAAGACAGACCACGCCGACCGCAATGCCGCCTGTCAGCCAGATCGGAGTCCATGCCGACAGTGCGCGGTGGGCTATGTCCAACCCCCGCCAATGCGGCGATAGATCTGCCTCGGCCGTACCGCGATGGGTACGGATCAGTCGCGCCAGCCCATCGCGAATGGACATGTGCCGCTCGGTGCCACGGTTCTCAACCCGAAGCCGACCTTCGAAACCGAGGCTGAGGCAAACATAGATGAACTCGAGCAAGTCGCGGTTCTGCGCGGGCGTCTGCTCCAACCGGGTCAGCAACTCGTAGAACCGGTCTCCACCGTGGGTTTCCCTATGGAAAGTGCCGACCATGCTTTGCTGGGTCCAAACGCTTTCGCCGCCCCATGGCGTGTTCAGCACCACATCGTCGATCGTAGCGCACAGCGCATAGCGCGCGGCCTTGACCGTGTTTGCCGGGATCCCGGACTGCAACGCGCGGTTCTCGAACGCCTTGATTTCGACGATTACTGTTTCACGCAGCTGAGCCGGGTTTGGATGCTGGGCCCTGTTGCGGATACGGCCAACCAGCGAGAAGAGCGATGAGGCGGATGTGTTCAGCGCATTCAGACCTGTTGCGGCAGATCCAATGGCCACATTGCCACCTGCTGCAGCGGTGGGCGCAGGAAGTGGGGGCTGCGTGGGCGCAGTTTGTACCCTCGGAAGTGGCGTGGAAGCTTCCTGTGTGCCCGGAGGTGGCATATGCGGCGGCAAGGTGCTACGGCGGCCAGCAGGGTTGGGGCGGATAACCGTACGGTCCGTATCTGTCGGCTCGGCAAAGGGATCGTCGCGGTTCATGATACGCTCCTGATCGGGTTCGGTTCGGGCTTCAGCCCTGCCGGATTGCCCAAAGTTCCATTGTGAGGCCGGGGAAGTCACCGGACACATGCACGGCCATGCCGCCTGAGGTTGTCATCTGCTTCCAGTAAGGGCTGCCGGCATCCAATTCGAAGTAGACGACATCGGCGTGGTATGGGATTTGCCGTGGAGCAACAGGCAATGGGCGTAGGCCGATACCGGGCAGCGCCGAATTGACCAGTTGGCGGATTTCCTCGACTGGGCCCAGCTTGGCCTGGCTTGGGAAGTGTCGCCGCACGCTTTCCGCTGCCACTTCTGCCTTGGCAGCCAGCACAAACGTCGCCGATGACAGTAGTCTTTTGTCGGACACCATCGCGACAGAGACACCGTACTTGCGCGCCTCGATCGGGATCGCCACGGCATTCTGTTCCAGAACAGTGCTCAGGAACTGCCGGAGCACACGGAACACGGGCTGCAGGGTGTTGGTCAGATCATCATGGCGATAGACAGGGAATTCGCCTGTGATTTTTTCTGGCGCCAGGAACGTCGCCAGTTCGCCCGCCAGCCCAACAAGGAACTGGTGGATCACAACGGGGTGAGCGTTCTCGATGGTCTGCAGATGGCGGATCTGCGGTAAACAACGGTTGATTGAAATCAGCAGAAGAAAGTCCGAGATCTCGGCCACGCCCTTTGCGTTGCCCTGCTGGCCAAGCCGCCCAGCAAGGGCCTCGGCGCGGTGGCTCAACATGCCTTCCAACTCGCGCAGGAAGTCGGACAAAGGGCCCGCCGCACGCGCATCAGTGCAGGACGCAATAAAGGCTCGGTCCAGAACGATCTGCTTGTCAGGGCGCACTTCAATAATGCGAGCTATGGGAATGACCAGTTGATCCGCCAGATCGTCCAGATCCAGCGCGAGCCGCAATTGCATCTTGGCAACCGCCAGGCTGTGTGAGCGACGATCGCGACCCTGACTATCAGTGATCTCGACCTCGTCTGGCACGAAACGCGCTGCTGACTGCGCTGTGCCAGTCATGTCGACCTCGGCTGCGCCATGGCGCCGCGCGGGAATAGCCAGATAGACGACCGCATCTCGCACGCTCTCGGGCACGTCCAGCGCAGGCGGGTGATCGTCGGCTTGCGGGACGCGGAATACAGCCCCATCCGGGGTCAGTCCGGTGCAGGCCTGCACTGCAAGTTTACCCAGCTTGAGCATCGCCTCGTCGATCACAAGCTCCCGCACACCCCAGGCGAAGGGAGCGATCCCGGTCGCTACGCCAGCCACAAGAGACTCGACATACCGATCATGTTGCTGGAGGTGGTGAGGCTGCATGAACAGCCCTTCGTTCCAGATGACTTTGCTTTCCCAAGACACGTTTTGATCGCTTCCGTTAGTGGTTGACGTTACTTGCCGACTATGACGGTGTTGCCTGACAGGGTGACCTGAACCGGGTTCGGCGCGTTGGGCGTGAGGGGTGTGATGGCGCGCCAGCCGGGCCCACCGACTTCGCGGAAGCCCGCAACAATTCCGATGGCGGCGGGCGGTGTTGCGAACTCCTTGGCATCCGTGACAACGCGTCCCGGACCCAGCGAGAATTCATCTGATCCCAGAAGATCGGCGCCCAGTGTCGCCTCGGCCTGGTCGAACAGTGCGAAGAAATCCGCCAAGCCAAAGCGCGCTGGTGATGCGAGATAGTAGATCTTGACCTTTGCGGGCCGTCGGCCGTTCATATCCATGTCACCCGTGATCGTCAGCGCGACCGTGGTGGGCGGGATCGGAGCAGCCGGGGGCGGCGGCGCACAAGCCGAAACGGCTGTTGCCAGTAGACCTGTGATTGCAAACCGCCGATGAACCTGTCTCATCACTTGTTCAACCTTTCCAACTGCTCCTGATAGGCCCGTGAGAATTCCCGGCCGAACGTTGACTGGAAATTATCCTCGGTTTCCTGCGCGATCTGCGCGTACATCTGCTCGTATGCTTCCCAGTAGCGGGCCTTCTTGCCCTGCAGGAGGCCACCGAGGCTCAATCCGGTTTCAATTCGGGCTGACAGATGCTCCGGCCCCAGCCTCAGCAAAAGATCCTTCAGCGCGGCTTCCATGCCAGACATCATCGCGACTTCATGCGCTTTGATGTCATCCAGAGCCTCAGATGTGGCTGCGTCAGCATTCAGGTAACCGCGTACGGAAGGACGGATCATCGCCTCGACCGCCTGCTCCGGACTGATCGAGAATTTTAAAGGATTGTTGCCGCCAGCATTGATCATGGTGCGGTCGACGCGCATTTCGCTCTTGATCGAGGCGCGGGTCAACAGGACGTCGCGGATACCAGCAGTCATGGCCGCAAAGACCCGGCCAAGTCGGGTCATGGTCTCGGCAAGCTCCGCCTCGGGAATGTTGAGATGACTGGCGCCTGCGCCTTCCAGAAACGCTTGTGCCGCATCCTGCCCTGCGGGCGCTACCTTGGGCTGCGGCGGGCTTGGTTGCGGTGTTGCGGGCACAGGGACCGCTTTCTGCTCACCGCCACCGTACATCAGGTCGTCCCAGTCATCCGGGATCAGCGCGCCGCCGTCTGGAGGTGTTGGAAAGTGGTCCTGCGCGGCTGGGCTGTGGTTTGATGCGCTGGCCCCTGTGTACTCGATGGGCGCCGGGCTGATGGGCTCCGGCGCGAGAATATCATTCGTGAAGAACGGTCCGACCGAAACACCGGAATCCGGATGCAGGCTGGCTGGCTGGCTGTCGGTCGAACTCCCCAGAAGTCCATCCAGAAAGTCGTCGCCGTTTGGATCGTCCAATGCCCCGAGGTCCGTGTCGGGCAGCCCGGCTACTGAAGAGCCGCCGATGTGATTGGGCGTGGGAACTGCCGCTGGTGGGAGCAGCTCTGAACGCCCTGAATTCGCCACAATCTCGACCACCAACTCGTACGAGCCGACAGAGATAACATCGCCATGGTTCAGTGGCGTTGGAGTCTCGCCCAGCCGCTCGGAGCAGTAGTTGAGGTATGTGCCGTTGGTGCTGATGTCGATCAGGACGTGCTCGCCGCCACGTTCTTCCAGCACACAGTGGCGTTTGGAGAGTGTCCGGTCCGGATCGGGCAGTGACAGATCGTTGTTGTCTCCCCGACCGATGGTGAGCACTCCGCCAGTCATCTCGACCGCCTGCTGCCCACCCGGATGCGCGCCCGAGTTTTGAAATTTCAGCGTCAGCCCCACCATTGCTCCTTAACCTCCAACCAGAACCAGAGGGCAGCCCGCCACGATCATGCCGCCGTGGCCGCAGGTATCGGTAAGGCGCGCTTGGGGCTTCTTGCCGACCAGTACGGTCATCGAACCCTTTGCAATCATATCCGGGGGACCGACGCACACCGCCATCGCAGTCGCAGTCGCTGCGGGCATCTTGCCGATAAGCACGGTCGGACACGGCACCACGATCGGCCCGCCGATATGCGGAATGATCCCGGTGACCATGGGACAGACATGCATATCAAAGACTCGGGCGGCAGGCAGCGACATGGTTTCAACTCCTTTGCTGCCTGGTTAGTGCTCCCTAATCCGTGATTGGTTCATCCATGATCGAACTTTCTGTCCGACCATTTCCGCCGCGGGCAATATCGAGCGCACGGGCCAGCAGAATCTTGCCCTGTGCGTCCACCCGATCTTCCTCTTGGAACAGTGAAATCAGCGCCATGCCGTAGGCTGCGGCCCCGACTGCGCCCTTTGGGGCCTCGTAATCGTCAAGCTCTCCGGGCCCGAGCGTGCCATCGGCAAAACTGGCTGCCATGGCGCAAAGGACAGTTTCATCCTCGTTCTTGGCCGTATCAAGTGCTTCGCGCGCGGCGAGCCGGGTTTCTTCATTTGGCTGAAATACCCACGCCTCAGCTGCGGCAAGTGGACCTGGCTGGGCCTTGGCCTCGGCAGGCACCGTATCGCGGGCCGCGAGACAGGCCCACCAAGTCGCCTCACGCACCGGGAGGGAATGGGCCAGCACCATCAGCATGTCCATGAGGGCGCCTTTTTCATGCAACTCGGCCAGCACCTCTGGCGCTGAAGCACTTGCCGGTAAATCCAGCTTGGTCTGCAAAAGCGCATTTCCCTCTGCCAGCAACTTGGCAACAGGCGTATCGGGGAGCTTCTTGAGTCCTTCAAAGTGGGCAGGAGCGCTCATTGTGATGTCCTCAATTGATCATCGTCAGTGAACCCTTGGCCATCAACAGGCCCGAGGACTTCAGCTGTGTCATGCCGCCACCTTCCAGCTTGAGCATGCCGGAGCCCTTCAGCTCGGCCATGCCCTTGCCTTCCATCTTCAACTGACCATTGGCCGTGATCTTTGCAGTCGCTGTGGCTTTCACGTCTACCTGAGGCGATGAGATGGTGATCTTCGAGGGTGTCATCTCGATCTTCGAGGCGCCACATTTCAATGTAATCTTCGTACTCGCAGACAGGTCCAGTGCCTTGCCGATATCAATCTCGTAGTCTTTGGCAATTTTGTCGGTCTTGCGATCCTCGACCACCAGTTTGTCGATCCCGCCGATCTCGGTGGTGCGATTTTTGGCGATGTCGATCTTTTCCTCGCCTTTGGCGACAGTGAAGCTGTGATCGCCCTCGCGGATAACCTCGGTCTTGTCGCCATGAATGGTCTGCTTGAGTTTGCCCGGTTTCTTGTGTTCCAGCCCAATTTCAATCTCGGCATCATTCTTGATGATCTGCTTGAAATCGCGTTCTGACTGGAGCCGCACGAACTCGGCGTCCTTCTTGTCCTCGAATACCAGTTCACTGAAACCGCTCCCGCCTTTCGAGCGGTTGGTCTTGATCCCGAACTGAGTCTGATTGGCGGGCAACGCATAGGGTGGTGGGGTATCGCCGTTATAGACCATTCCGGTGACCAGAGGTCTGTCCGGGTCACCTTCCTCGAACTGAACGACGACTTCCTGTCCGATACGAGGCACGCTGACCATGCCCCAGTTCTTGCCGCTCCAAGGTACCGATGAGCGCACCCAGCAAGAGGAGCTTTCATCCTTGCGTCCCGCGCGATCCCAATGAAACTGAACCTTCACGCGACCATACTTGTCAGTCCAGACTTCCTCGCCTTTCTTGCCCACGACAACAGCAGTCTGCACGCCGGGAATATCCGGGCGCGGCGTTTTCTGCGGCGGGCGGAACAGGGCTTTGGTGGGTTGCACCTCGAAAATGCAGCGATAGGTGTCAGGATTGGTCGTACGGTCGAAATCCAGTAGAGGGCCGAGGATTGCCTCGACCATCTGGCGGTCCTGATCCTCTGCATCGATCTGGAGCTGATGCCGGGCCGAGATCACAAGGTATTCATCATTTTCCGCCTTGCGCGGGTGCTTGGTCAGCTTGAACTTGGCACCTGCGGACAGCTGGCGAACATTACCCGCGCCGTGCGCGCGCAAACGGTGGGCGCCAAAGCCCTCTATCTTGACACGCGCATGATGCTCGCCCGTCCGGGTGTCGCGGTGACGCCCGGGATAATCGTAGACCTCGTACGACTTGTGCGCGTGCTTGGCACCCGTCAGAACCTTGACCGATTGCAGATCGGATTTTGGTTTCTCGAAGTCATAGTCCTGCAGCGTCACTTTGCCGGGCTGTACGCTTTCGCCGCCGCGCCATTCAAATACATGGTCGCCCTTGCGGCGATATTCGTCCTCGCGAAAGTAGAATTCCAGCTCCTTGTGGTCCTCAACCGACTGGTGGGCGCTCATATCGTCGGCCAGGATCAGGGTTTCCTTGGCCTTCTCATTGTCAAAGAAGAAGTAGATGCCTTCCTCCTCCATCAGGCGCGCCGCAAAATCGAAATCAGATTCACGGTACTGTACGCAATAGTCACGCTTGGCGTAGCTCTGCTTGGTCTTGTCCTTGAAGTCCGAAAACCCGTGACCCTTGAAGACGTCCTTCAAAATCTCGATCACCGATTTGTCCTGGAAAATCCGGCAGTCCGATGTTTTTGTCAGGAACCATAGCCAGGGTCGCACGGTTGCTCGAAAATACCCCCGTCCCAGATGTGAGCCCAGAAACTCGGCACTGACACAATGCCCCTGAAAGTGGCGTACCTTGTCCTTGGGTGCATCGATTTCCAGCGGCAACCGCTCTCCTACGAGTTTTTGCAGGTCCAGATCGATATCTGGTGACATGAATTCGATGGTGGTCGAGGTGATCCGGCTCAGGCCTTCCTCGACCTGAGCGCGCATCAGGTAGCCCTTCAGCTTGCCTGGTAGTTTCAGCCTGACCTGACGCCCTTTGAAGATAACATCGCTCGCCATCGCGTATCCTTTCCTGTGCGGCCAATGGCCTAGGCGTCGTCGGGCAGGGTGACGGTCACGATCTCGTCTTGCCGTCTCAGCCGTTCGACAATGTCAGGATGGATCGCCCAGAGATCGCCGGTCCCCTGCCCCTCAGGCAGCATGCGCATCAGGTCAAACTCGGTTCCAAAGTCGATGCACTGTACCGGGGTCGGATAGGGAGCACCTTTATCGAGCAGTGCGCTGAGATACGCTTCGCCCTCAAGCAGCCAATATGCACTTTTGACCTGTGCGAGTACGATGCGGCCCTCGCCGCCCTGCCCGGGTTCTGCTTCAGCATCAAACATCAGAGGTCCTCCAGCATGGCGGCCAGATCGGCGTCCATGTCACCATCGTCATCATCATCGGATCCGTCCGTGTCATCATCGAACCCTGCGAGAAGGGCGTCCAGATCGCCGCCGTCATCATCGCTATCGTCATCACCGTCATCTGCGAACAATGCGTCCAGATCGGTATCACCGTCGTCGCCATCGTCATCGCTATCAGCGAACATGGCATCCAGATCATTGTCGTCATCCGCAGGATCCGCCTCATCGCTGCTTTCCGGTGCTGCGCCTGCAGTCATTTCGATGTCGACAGAACCTTTCCCAGTGCTTGCATCGCTGGTCGCGCCCCACGGCCCAGCCAACTCACCCGCACCCAGCGCCTGGAACGATCCTTGCCGAACCTCGTTGCGCCCCTTGATTGAAAGAAGCGGCATGAAACCCCGGCTGACGACCTCGGCCATAGTCCGCGTGTTCAGCAACCGCTCGGTGCAGGGCAGCGCGACCTGATCGCCAAACTGATCGGTCATGTAGTGGAAGGGCATGTCGCCCGTCGACATGATCTCGCCCAACCGCATCTTCTTGCCCATGTCCGTGGCCGTCTTGGCCATCAGCACTGCGGACACAACCACGGGATTGCCCCAAAGCATGCCTCGCAGGCCATCGCGCAGGGTGAACTCTTCAAAAGTGAACGGATCCACCGGTTCAGTCTTCTGGCCGTATGGCAGACGCAGCAGGAAGCGCGGCGCGACCAGACCCACATGCACAGCCTCAGGCAAGGCGCGCAGCGCATCCCAAGTCTTGCGCACCAGCGGGTGTCTGTCTTCCTTCTTGGTGTCCAGGAATTTGGGCGAGATCGCTGCCATGAAGGGTGCGTTCATCCAAGCCGAGATCTTGGACATGCGGCCCATCAATTCAGCATGAGGTGGAGTTTCCTCAAGTGTGTACAAGCCAAACACTGCTGAGAGCGGACCTTGTGCATCATCCAGACGGGGCTCCTCGGCCAGCATCTGGAACAATCCACTTTGACCCAGATCGTCCTGCGCCGCCAGATCTGCAGCCCA
Source organism: Paracoccaceae bacterium (assembly GCA_045106875.1). GTDB lineage: Bacteria > Pseudomonadota > Alphaproteobacteria > Rhodobacterales > Rhodobacteraceae > Thermohalobaculum. The sequence continues at coordinate 12,213 of JBGCFK010000278.1, forward strand.
TTCCTCGGCCGAGACATCGTAGAGCACGATCTCGACATTTGGGCCGGTCTCGACACGGCGGGCCAGCATCTCCAATGAGCGCCAAGTCGCTTCGACTGCCTGAAAATCCGGGTGGTGGAGGATCGCCCGCATGGCAGCCGACAACGCCTCATCCACGACAGCCAACATGGTCTCCTGCGCTGGATCAGGCGCGGCCTGAACAAAGGGTGCCACGATCCGCTGGATCAGTGCGTCCGCCGTGCTCGACTCGGCCATGCGTTCCTGCATGTCCTGGATCAGCGCATCAAACTCGTTCAGCTTACGGTCCGCCGGAACTGCGCTGCCCTTTGCCCGCTTGCGCGAGGTCAGCGACAGATCGCCGAACTCTCCGGCCCAGCCCTGCATTTCTGCAATTGCATTGGCGCCATCGCCCATCTTGACGCGTTGCCGCAGGGCTGAAAGTTCTGCGAACACTTCAACGTTTTCATAGAGTTCGTCCGGGTGCAGATCGTCCAGCCCGCTCAACTTCACCTCGATCCCTGCGCCGTCCTGTCCAATCGGCAGAACCAGGGTTGTCGAGAAACGTGCGATTACGCCATCCAGATTGTCGATATCGAACTTGATTGGTTTGCGCTTGGCCAGGCCTGCGCCGATTTCAAGCTCACCGCGACTGGCCCGGCCCGAGAAGTCGCCAAGAATGGCAATGCGGAACCTGCGGTGCGCGTCAGCCACGTCTGCAGGGCGTTCGGTGGTGAGTATTCCAAATGGCTCCGACTCCGGTTCAGGGGTTCCCTCGTCTTCGGTCAGATCACCATCCATGTTTTCTGAAACATCATCGGGCTCGTCGTCGCGGGTGTCCTCGCCGTTGGCACCAATTGGCTCATCGGCCATGAGGTCGTCGAGACCAAGATTATCGTCACTTTGAAGCGCTTCGTCAGAAGCTTCGTCTGCATATGACGAAAGATCGTCGAGATCGACCTCAGGCGCGTACATGTCTTGATCTTGCGGGTCTTCGTCCTCCTCTTCTGAACCAAGGTCGTCCAGATCAATGTCTACCTCGTTCTCTTCGTCACCAGACATCGCGGTATCAGGCTCGTCGGGCATGAAATCTTCGGTATCATGTGTATCTTCGTCCTCTTGAACTTGCTCCTGTGCTTCCGCTTCAACATCTTCGATCACAGGCACTTCGATCGACGTTTCATCGTCGGAGAAGAGGTCTGCCAGGTCGGTGTCGTGCTCGGATGCATCATCGCCCTGCACTTGCTCGCGCAGCGCATCGAGGACCGTATCGGTGTCATCTACTGGCGTCTCGTTTTCCGGCGTACTCGCGACGGCACTGCGAAGCTGGTCCAGAACCGCCCTGGTATCGTCGACAGGCTCCGAGTTCGGTACGTTGGCAACCCGGGACTTGAGGTCCTCCAGAACAGCATCTCTATCTCCATCTGTACCCGCATCCGCCGGGGTCTCGCCGATCATGGTACGGAGCAAAGTCGGGTCTGCCAGCAGCTTGCCAATCAAGGCCTCGGCACCGGTCTTGCCGTCCATGTAGGTGATCAGATGTGCCAGCTGCGTGCGAGCCTCCAGAAGTTTGCGCAACGGCTCAACCTGACGAGCTACTGCGCCGGGCGTAAAGTCCTCCATCTGCCCAAAAGTGAGGTCTACCGGAATATTGCCTTGGCCGGTTAGCTCGTTGGGCACCGTGAAAGCCGCCCTCGGCCCCATCGACTTCATGCGGTCATCGAAATTGTCCACGTCGAATTCCAGGAATTTGCGGTCTGCGACAGGGGTGCGTGGCGCGACCGGTTTGCCTGACAGATCCGAGAGCACACCCATGACGAAGGGCAGCTCGATCTTTTTCTCGGCGCCGTAGACCTCCACATCGTACTCGATCTGGACGCGCGGTGCGCGATTGCGTGCGACGAACTTCTGACCGCTGTTAGACACTTGCACCTACCTCCGATTGCGACCTGACGACCGAAAAACCGCCCGCTAGCCTATGCAGTTGTCAGTTAGTACCGTGGGGTGGGCGGAAGGTTCATCCGTTGACGTAAATTCTGCGATTTCCTGCGCGCACCTTCGTCCTGTCAGATTGACGGGCGTTCTGGCGCGCTGAGGTAGAGCTCATCCGCGTCATTGCCGCTGCGTTCGCCGATCCAGCTGGTCAGTCCAAGTCGACCCGATTGCCCCAGCACCATGGTTGGAACGTCTTCCGTTTTGAGAACCAGGTTGGCCTCCCACTCCAGCGTGTCACCTGCGTAATTGCGCACAATCGCGGCGAGCCGCTTCAGGCTTTCACCGCCCGGCAGCAGGCGTTCGTATTCTGCCAAGTCCAGCGGGCCGATGCGGATGCGGAACTTGGCCTCGCGTGACCACACCTTATCGCCGATACTGGCGTTGCGACCCAATTGCATGCCGCCAAGCTGCCCTCGGTCGTAAGATTCCAAATGGAGCCACGTGCCGACGAAACTCTCAATGCTGACCTCAGCTTTGAAGAAACGCGAGATGATGGCCCTCAGCCCGGCCTCGGACTTTGGTGCAGAGGCCAGCAGGCCAGAGAAATGTCGCTTGGCCAGATCCGGCATCGCGTCGCGATCTTCGAAACTCTGCCCGGCAAACCCGGACAGTGCCGCAACCTTGTCTCCGAACGGGTCATCGCCCGCGCGGTCAAACGAAGGCGCAGGCTGCCCGGAGGTCCAGGCCCGATACAAAAGTGACAACATCCGATGATGAAACACATCGGCAAAGGCGCCGAAGGTTGGATCGGCGTGATTTCGCTGGCGGTCTCGGGCATGCTCTGTCAGGTGCAGCGGCAGCGCACCATTTGGTCCAAAAAGTCCAAAGAATTGCTGGCGCAGATGGTGGATGCCCGTATCGGGATCCTGTTCGAAACCAGAAATCGTTGAAGGCGGGAACGCCATTTCGGCATCCTGATGCAAACGCACCGGGTCCTCGGAGGGACGGCGCGACCGGCCAAGGCGGGGTGCGTCGCCGTGTGCCGCCTCGATCAGCCGAAGCGCCTGGAAAATGTGGTGAGCCTTGGGGTTCTTACTCAGCGCCGCGAGGGGCGTCAGATCAGGACCCGCCGTCCGCTTCGCGCTGGCCATCTTGCGATGTCTCCTCGTTGTTGTGAGTGAATGACGGTCTCGGTGAAGCTGTTCAGCGTCACATACCGGGCGAAGAACGCTTCGAGGACGTTACCCAGCAGATAGCAGCCCGTGCCTTCGAAGTAGCTTTCATCAAAGCCAACGCGCAATTCCAACCCGCGCACAGCGGTGGACAGCACATCCTCCGCCATTCTCCGCACGATCGGGCGGGACGAAACCGATACAAGCCCCTCAAGCTGCTTTGATACGGATTGCTCGCCCGGCGGGGTGTAGAGTCCCAGCATTTCGCGCAACGCGGCAGCACCTTTGCCACGGTCACCATCGGCTATCGACAAGTAGTTGAGGCTGAGATGGCTGACCATCTGCCATGCCCGGTCGCCTTGCGCGGGGCTGGGGCGGGGACGCGTTGGTGGAACAATCGCGCGGATCTCCGAGATCGGCCCGCCATCCGGCAGAAAGAAATCTGTCTCGCCAGTGCCGGTAGCCGTCAATAGCGGCAGATCCCGATTGGTACAAAGCGCTGTGACCGCAAGCTGGGTCAGACCAGCCGGATAGGGCGCCTGTGTGCGATCGGCAAGCGACACGTATGCCTCGGAGCCCAGGTAGGACGTGCGCACCCCCTTCAGCCGCTGCTTCTCGGAGCGTTGACGCATGCGCCTGCGCAGATTGAAATAAGCTTGATGATTGCTGCCCGCCGGCGTGTAGTCCTCGGCACTGTAGAAGGGCCGGAACGTCACATCATCGGCTCCTTCACCCATGATGCCGGTGACCTGCTCGATCTGGTAGATCTCATAATCCAGTGGAGCCGTACGGTCCGCAACAACATGGTGTTCAACCTCGGTGTTGTTTACCTGCACCCGATCACAGCGCTTTGGAAAGAGGTTGATGGCGGGCACGGCATGCAGCTCGAAGCTGGCAGGCGTGATCGCCTTCAATGCGGCATTGCCCTCGGACAACAACACGTAAAGGTCGATCTCTTTACCCTCTGCTCGGCGGAACGCAGGTTGAAGCCCCCCGAGTTCCACAAAGAAGTACCGCTCCGGCATTGCGAAGTATTCCTGCAGCAGCCGGTAGCCTTCAAAGGACTGTCCGGGTGTTGGCAGCAGAGCCTCGTTGGGATCGAAGCCCAGTGGGCGGATTGCGCGACCCAACGGCTCGACCCAGTCCGCGCGGCGATCTGTTGAACGCCCGGCCACGCCTACAGAGCTGGCCAACAGCGCTTCATAGAGCCGCCACGGTTCGCTCGCTGCACCCGCGAGGTAAAGTGAAAGCCGATCGACCGGCAACTCGGCCAACGGTGTTTCGCCTGTCGCACGAATACGGACACGGATCGCCGCACGCGCATTGTTTCCTTTGGAAAGCCCAGCGGCGACCAGTTCGCTGCGCCCCTCCACGTACTCGACCTCGGCAACCTCCAACGGCCACAGCGTTGCATCGTGTGCGGTGCGGAACTGGCATGCTGTTTGCTCGCCTTCCAGAACGTGGCCACGCAGGGTCGTTCCACGTGGCAATACGAAACCCTCTTTCAAACCACCCTGCGCAGTATCCGGCACAAGCCGCGCCACCATCATGGAAGGTGTAGGCGCCAGGAAGTGCGGGTAAACGATCTCCATCAGATTCTGGGTGAAGGCCGGAAACTGGAGGTCCAGTTCCAACTGCACCCGAGCGGATAGAAAGGCAAAACCTTCGAGCATCCGTTCGACGTAAGGGTCCAGAACTTCAAGCTGATCCATGCCCAGACGCCCGGCGATCTTTGGGTAGGCCTCTGCGAACTCGGCGCCCATCTCGCGGACAAAGCCCAGTTCCTGCTCGTAGTGCTTCAAGAGCCGCGTATCCATGGTTCTATCCTTGCCTAGTCAGGGTGACTTCGCCGGTCGTCACGTCGAGTGCTGTCTTGAGGTAGAGGTCGATGGGCACCGGTTCGGCCCAAAGCTCGCCCCGGATCTCGAACGAGATGACGGCTCCACTGCCGACTTTCTCCTGATGCATCGAGACTTGCAGCGACTGGGGCAGGATGCGCGGCTCGAACGTCTCGATGGCAGCGCGGATGGTCTGACGAATATGGGTAGCGCGATCCATGGTCGCGTGCGTGCCCGCAATGTCGGCGATCCCGTAGTTCAGTGTCGATGCAGCCACATTTGGGTAGTCTTCCAGATCGTGTTCGCTCTCGATGTTCGAGGTGTTCAGCAGCCAGGCCAAATCGCGCAGGATAATCTCTCGCAGACGGGCCACGTCGATGATGCGGTTCGAGCCAGATTCCTTGATAGCCGTTGGATCGTTGTCAGTCAGCCGATCCAGCAACGAGGGCTGGAGCCGTTCCATCAACATTCGGTCAGCCATGTTCGCCCCCTTGTTTCGCTGCCCACCCGGGATTGGAAGATCCAAGGCCGCATTACATTTCGCTTTGATCGGTGTGGAGGAAGCCGGGCGCGGTTGGTGCCGCACCCGGAGATCAAGGGTTACTAGACGTCGTAGGCTGCCTTGTTGAGCACGCGGCTCCATTTGGCTTCGCCCTGGCTTCCACTGGCCTTGGCCAGTTTGCCCTTCTCGTCCTGCTTGAAGTACTCGATCTTCATTGCACCGTAATGCATCTTGATATCTTCGGTAACTTCGTCTTCGTTGCCCGACCATTCGACACTGCCAACCATGACCAGCATGAAGTGGAACTTGAGGAAGGTGGCCCCGGAAGAACTGGTGGTTCCACCGGACCGGCGCAGTTCGAGGATGGCTTCCTTGAAGTGCTTGCCCGATCCGAGATTGTGGAACAGTCCACAGGACGCGGTGTCGACTTTCTTCTTGAACGAGAACTCGTTGAACACTGCCTTGCCTGCACCGCCGCCGCCGCTGTCCGAGCCGATATTGATCGTGTTCTCGGCACCAAAGCTGAAGTCATCAATTGCGAACGGATGGTGCTTCTTCATATCCGAATCTTGAGCTTCACCCTTAACAGCGCCGTCGCCTTTGAAGTAGAGAAATGCGTCGATTGCCATGTCATGTTCCTTTCATTGCGTATCGATTTGATGTGAACTTTATGGAACCGGGCCGGAGGCCGCCCCGGATCGTTCTTTATTCGGCCTTTTGAGAAGGCAGTTTCGAGACCAGCCGAAGAGATACTGAGAGCCCCTCCAGCTGATAGTGTGGACGCAGGAAGAACTTCGCACCGTAGTAGCCGGGGTTCCCCTCCACTTCTTCGACCTGAACCTCGGCTGCTGCGAGCGGTTGTCTGGCCTTCTCGTCTTCCGGTGAGGTTTCGGCGTTGAAGTCCACGTAGTTGTTGATCCAGTTCTGCAACCAGTCCTGCATGTCCGCGCGTTCCTTGAACGAGCCGACCTTGTCGCGAACGATGCACTTCAGGTAGTGGGCGAAGCGGCAGGTCGAGAACAGATAGGGCAGTCGAGCAGCCAAGGCCGCATTGGCAGTTGCATCCGGATCGTCATACTCGGCGGGCTTCTGCAGAGATTGCGCCCCGATGAAGGCTGCCAGGTCCGAGTTCTTCCGGTGGATCAGCGGCATCAGACCGTTCTTGGCCAGCTCCGCCTCGCGCCGATCCGAGATCGCGATCTCGGTTGGGCACTTCATGTCCACGCCGCCATCATC
>JBGCFK010000279.1:0-6617 GCA_045106875.1 Paracoccaceae bacterium
GTCGCGTCGATGCTGAGTTTCAGCGCCAGAGAGACCGGGTACTTTTCAACCGTTGAGATATCGATCAGCGGCCCGAGGAAATCGTTCATGGTCCACATGAACTGGAACAGGCAGACCGAGACGAGCGCGGGCATGAGGATCGGGACGACGATAAAGATCAGGGTCTGGAAAGTGTTTGCACCATCAACCCGGGCTGCCTCTTCCATTTCCCGCGGGATGGCGCGGAGGAACTGAATGATCATGAAGACAAAGAATGCGTCCCCGGCCAGCCATGCCGGTGCGAACAAGGGAAGGTAGGTATCAAGCCATCCCAATTCCCGGAACAGAAGATACTGCGGAATTCGCGTCACCACGTCCGGCAGGAGGAGCGTCGCGATGAGGACCGCGAACAGAACTTTCTTTCCCGGAAAATCGAACCGGGCGAAGCCATAGGCCACGAGCGTGCAGGAGATGGCCGTGCCGATAACTTTCGGGATCACGATCTGCATCGAATTGATGAAGAAGGTCGCGAATGTATAGGGCGTCGAGGTTGTCCAGCCGTCGATGTACCCCTGTAGCGTCGGCTCCGACGGCCAGAACCACGGCGAAGCAAAAATCTCCTGGTTGGATTTGAAAGAAGCACCGATCAGCCACAGGAGTGGATAGATCATGACAAAGCCGACGACGATCAGCAGGGTATAGCGGATCGCGGCACTCATCCGGGCACGGCGCTGTAACCTGATTTCAAGCGCTGTCGGCACCCCGTCATGGGTGCTCGTCGTCTGAGGAATATCGGAATATGCGGTCATCCTAGTTCCTCTTGTCGCCAGCGTAGTAGACCCACTTTTTCGACGACCAGAAGGCAAGCAGGGTCAGGGTCATGATGATGGCGAACAACACCCAGGCGATGGCAGAGGCATAGCCCATGTCAAAGTTCCCGAAGGCTTCCTCGTAGATGTAGAGCGGCAGCAGATAGGTATTCTTGAGTGGGCCACCTTCCGTGATGATGTAGGGGCCGTTGAACTCCTGAAACGCCTGTACGGTTTGCATGATCAGATTGAAGAAGATCACCGGGGTGATCAGCGGCAGCGTGATATAACGGAAGATGTGCCATGGGCCCGCGCCGTCGATGCTGGCCGCCTCATAGAGAGACTTGTCGACAGATTGCAGCGCCGCAAGGAAGATCACCATGGCTGATCCAAACTGCCAGCAGCGCAGCAAGGTGATTGTGAACAGGGCATTTTCCGGGTCGCCGAACCAATTGATCGGTTCGCCCCCCAACGCCGTGATGATCATGTTCATCAATCCGCTTTGCGCGAAGATATACCGCCAGATCACAGCAACTGCGATGGACCCGCCAAGGAGCGATGGCACGTAGTACGCCGTACGAAACAGGTTGATCCCGCGCAGCCGGTAATTCAGCACCACGGCGATAAACAGGGCGAAGACCAGTTTGATCGGGACCGTCATGAAAACATAGGTCAGCGTTACACGCAGCGACTTGTCGAACGTCCGGTCGCGCGTGAATAACTTTTCATAGTTCGCTGTTCCGACCCATTCCGGGTCGCTCAGCAAGTTGTAGTCGGTGAAACTGAGGTAAAACGACGCCACAAAGGGGAAAGCCGTAAAAAGTAACAACCCCACGGCGTAAGGTGCCACGTACCAAAGGCCCAGATATTTGCTGTCGCCGCCCATTTATCCGGCTCCTCTTAGAGCTTCCGGAATGAGCTTAGCGGTCGCCATGACCATTTCATCATACATTCTGCGCGCATCCTCCCCGCCCAGATGACGAACCAGCGGATCAGACCTGAACAGCGGGAACAACGCCGCGCGATCTTCGGCCAGAACGGCCGCGACCAGCGCCGTTTGACGGCTCGCGTGATCGACAACGATCGCCTCCAGGGCTTCGGGCAGTCGGCCAGCCGGCAATGGCCTCACGCCCTGATTGTCGAAGACTGCATTTGTTTCAACGATGGCGCCCTGTGGCAGGCCCTCCAATTGGCCTCGATTGGGCAGATTCACGTTACTGACAAAGGACCCACCGCCCATCACCGCGGCAATCTGGTCCGTTAAGGCCTCGTCGGAGCGCTTTGCCTCTACCGGGGCTTTGCCGGACCGCATATCCTCAGCCCTTTTGATCCGCGCTTCGCGGTCGCGGATACGGTAGTCCACGGGTGTCAGGGCAAACCCCCAGTCTTCCGGATCCGCAAGATAGTCAGCAACGGGGAGAAACTCAGCGAGGTGCCGGTCGCCCGCGGCACCTGCAACACCAAAACGGCCGAGCATATCGAAGGCGACAAGATTGCAGCTGCCAAAATAGCGCGCTTTCTCCGGATCGCGGGTTTCAGACTGCGCCCAACCCGTCGCCGCATGATCGGCGACAAACCTCTTGTACGCGGGCAACATGTCGTGATCGTCAAGAAAGATCGCGTCCACAAAGGTGAAGTGGTTGATGCCCAAGACGTTCACCAGAACGTCGCGGTGGTCGAAGACGTCATAGCCCGCTGCCTGATTTGCAATCCAAGCAACTTGCGTGCGAATTTTCGTGACTTCATGGCACTCGCCCCAGGCCTTCACCGTCGGAAAGACCTGATAAATCGTGTCCGTCAGAACACTCATCGGATTGGTGAGGTTGCACACGAACGCATCTGGAGCATGGTCCTTAATGGCATTGGCAATCTGCGCCATCATCGGGATCGCCCTGAGGGCGCGGAGAAATCCACCGGGTCCAACAGTATCGCCTACTGCCTGCGGAACGCCGTATCGCGCAGGGATCTCGATATCTTGCGCCATGTCAGCAAACGCGCCCGGCAAGATGGAGATCACGACGATATCCGCCCCTGTCAGGGCCTCCTGCAGTGCTTCGCAAGCCTCGTAGGTTGCAGGCACCCCGTGAGAGACATCTGCATACCGCGCCCCGATCTCGGCGTTCCGTTTCGCCGCATCATGATCAATGTCGTAGAGGCAAACATGCGCCTTTAGCCTTCGGTCAAACGCAAGATCGGACATGAGGGCCATCGCCCAGTTGAGCGATCCACCACCAACATAGGCAATACGAACAGGCAAGCTTCGACCGGAATCGTGCATTATTTCCCCAGGGCGCATCTCCGGATCAACTGGACGAAGCGCCATTCCTCCCGTTCCTGATGCGTCACGCCCAATATCCTTGGGTACATCAGCCTCGGCACTAGACTAATATGCTAGTCGGCCGTTTGGGATGATGATAAGAAGACAAAATGATGGAGAAAATCGAACACCCTTTGCTCAGCCACATTCCCATGCGGTCGCTGTCGCTTCGACTGGCCCGCTCGACGATCAAGATGCAGCACAACCGGCGCTGGAAGATCGACAAGATCAACCCGGTCCACGACCTTGTAATTTGCTTGTCCGGCCAGGGCCTTTATCGGTTCGACGATACGCACGAAGAAGTCGAGTTGACTGAAGGCATGGCCATGCTGATCCCGGCCTACACGAGGTTTCGTGGCGCGCTCGGGGGTGGCGAAGAGGCGCTGACCGGAATCGCCCAACACTTCTCGCTCGAACTTTTTGGGCGTGGTGATCTTATTCAGAACACGACCCTGAAGCGCAGCGCGGCGTTGCCGAATTGGGAAACGCTTGGTCCGATCGTCCGACTGTACCGCGAGACGGCAAACTTCGGGAGCACGACCCTGTCGCAACATCATCAGTTCATGGTGCTGCTCCTGGCCTACTTCGAAGCGGCATTCCTAGGATGGCAGACGCCTGACGAGAAGACAGAAAGCCAGGATCATCTATCCGTGCAAATCATGATGACTGCGTCGCGCCTGTCCAGTGATCCACTTGGCGCCGGTGTCGAAGAACTTCTCGCCGAAATCCCTTACAATCAGGACTACTTCCGTCGTGCGTTCAAACAAAGGATCGGCCTGACCCCACAGAAATTCCGCGAAATGAAGCGAATGGAGTTTGCGGCAAGTCGTCTTGGCATGGGTGTCCGGGTCAAGACTGTCGCGGCGGAACTTGGCTATTCCGACCCCTATTACTTCAGTCGGCAATTCAAGGGCTATCTCGGCTCCAGCCCATCAACCTATCTGGGCCGAAACACGGACGACCCATCATAGTGGCGCCGATCAAAGGCGACCTCATTCGCTGACGAAAGCTTCGACAGCCGCCCGCGCGCCCATACGCTCGATCTTGTCATAGGCCGCGGCCACAGTCGCGCGAAACGTGTCATTCTCTGGCAAATCCTCTCCGAAGACGTCTCCGATGGAGAGAAATGCATTCACCTTTTCACCGCCCCCGTCGCTCACGTGCTTCAAACGCTCTGCGAGCGGGTCGCGCACATCGATGGGCTCTCCCGTTTCGTCGACCCCGCCAACGTAACGCATCCACCCTGCCACAGCGAGGCAGAGGCCCGTTGGCACAACGCCGCGGTCCAGATTGTCGCGGATGGTGCCCAGGATACGTTGTGGCAGCTTCTGGCTCCCATCCATCGCAATCTGCCACGTGCGGTGTCGAATGGCTGCGTCGCGGTAGCGCGCCAAAAGCTTGGCGCAATAGCCCTTCAGATCCTCGCCGTCGGGTTCGGCGATCACGGGCGTAATCTCGCTGTGCCAGAGCTTTTCGCAAAGGGCTACGAACGCTGCATCGCGCATGCAGTCGGCAATCGTCTCATGACCCGCCAGATACCCAAGATAAGCCAGCGTCGAATGCGTGCCATTCAGGCAGCGCAGCTTCATCAACTCATGCGCTTCGACGGACGCCACCATTTGCGCGCCAACCCGGTCCCAAGCCGGACGACCGTCGGCAAAGTTATCCTCAATTACCCATTGGCGGAATGCTTCGTGCACGACGCAGGCCGGGTCGTGATACCCTTTCGATACAGCCAAAGCCTCTACATCCGCCTCAGTCGTTGCCGGGGTAATCCGGTCCACCATCGTCGCAGGAAAGGTCGCGTTGGCGGCAATCCAATTCGCCAGGTCGGGGCTGATCCGCGCGGCGAACTCCAGCACAATGCCGCGCACCAGGGCGCCATTGGACGGAAGGTTGTCACAGGACAATACGGTAAATGCCTTATCGCCAGTCTTCATCCGCTGCTGCAGGGCCGAAACCACAAAACCGACAGCCGATTTTGGCGCGTCCAAGCGGACCAGATCATGCTGAATATCAGGATGATCAAAGTTCAGAGTCCCGGTTGACGGCTCATGGCAATAGCCCTTCTCCGTCACCGTCAACGAGACGATTTTGACAGCTGGGTCAGCGATCGCAGCCACCACTGCTCCCGGATCTTCCGGCGCGACCAGCACATCAGTAACAGAGGTGATGATCCGGCTTTCGTTGCCAGCTTCTGACAAGGTCAAAGACGTATAAGCGCCCCCCTGCGGCACGAGTTGATCCCGCGCGGTTGGGCTTTTCAGACTGACGGCCAGAATGCCCCAATCCCCGCCCGCGCGCTCCATTGCCTCGTCGGTGTAAATGGCATGGAACGCTCGAAAGAAGGCACCGGGCCCAAGATGCACGATTCCAGTCTTTGGCGGCGCACCGGTACGGGTTAATCTATCGGGCAAGCCATCCTCCATCCACGTTCAGCACTGCACCGGTGACATAGCCCGAAGCGGGCGCACATAAGAAGGTCACCGCCCCCGCGATATCCGAAGGATCGCCCCAGCGCCCAGCCGGAATCCGCGACAGGATTTCGGCGCTGCGCTTTGGGTCTTCACGCAAGGCGGTCGTGTTATTCGTGGCAATGTAACCGGGCGCAACAGCGTTCACGTTGATCCCATGGGCGGACCATTCGTTCGCCAGCAGCTTTGTCAGCCCGGCGACCCCATGCTTTGAGGCGGTATAGGCGGGCACGCGAATACCCCCCTGAAAGCTAAGCAGAGATGCGATGTTCACAATCCGGCCACCGGCATCTCGGGCCATGGCATCGCTTGCGAACTGCTGGCAAAGCATGAACACGGCCTTGAGGTTCACATCCATCACGTCGTCCCAATCGGCCTCGGTGTAATCGACGCTGTCGTCGCGGCGAATGATCCCTGCGTTGTTGACGAGAATATCGAGCGGTCCCTTGACAGCGAGCGCTTGCACTGCCTCCGCCGGATCGGCCAGATCCAGCTCCAGCACCTCGCCTGCCCCCATCAGACGCAGTGTCTCAGCACACGAGGACCGCCCCGCGGCAATCACTTGCGCCCCGGCCTGCGCCAGGGATACCGCGATGGCCTGACCTATTCCGGTGTTCGCCCCTGTGACCAATGCCCGCTTTCCGTCCAGCCGGAACGGATCGCTCATCGCAGGTCCTCCATCGGAACCATGTCCATGTCGGTGAAATCGACGTTGTCCCCGGCCATCGCCCAACAAAAAGTGTAGGAGGCGGTGCCTGCCCCGCAGTGAATCGACCAAGGCGGAGAAATCACCGCCTCTTCGTTCCCCATGACGATGTGACGCGTCTCCCCAGGTTGGCCCATGAAGTGGGACACGCGCTGATCTGCTGGAACGTCAAAGTAGAGATAGGCCTCCATCCGCCGGTCATGGAGATGCGCGGGCATGGTGTTCCAGATCGACCCGGGCGCAAACTGCGTATAGCCCATCAAAAGTTGGCAGCTCTCGCAGACATCTGGATGCAGAAATTGAATGATGACACGCTCGTTCGCCGTCTCTCG
>JBGCFK010000028.1:0-2746 GCA_045106875.1 Paracoccaceae bacterium
GACCGTCTTTCAGTATCGCCTCGACCACATCCACATATGTCTCGAGGCACCAGCCAGGGATGAAGAAGCTCTGCTTGATGCCCAATCGTCGGTAGGTATCGAGGATACGTGGCACAGCCACCGTCGGCCCGTACCGGCCCATCGAGATAGGGTACAGGCGATCGTGGCTATCGTCGGGCTTGGCGACATGGATGAGACTGTCCGCATCCATGTCAAAAGTGATGGCAACTGCGCAGCGCGCACCGTTTGGCCACGGGATGGGGTTCTGGATCATATCAACCCTCTGTAATGATATGGGCAGCTTCGGGTGCCCAGTGGAGATGGAACTGCCCGCCCGCATGAAGGTCCAGATCACCAAGCTGGCGTTCGGGCACCTGCACTTTCATCTCGGTTCCGTCGGCGGCTTCGAGAAACAAAGTGACCATGGCGCCAACGAATTCTTCCGAGATCAGCTGGCAGGGTATTGCGTTGGGCACACTTGTTCGGGCGATCTGGACCAGGTCGGCCGCTACGACCATAGTGACGTCGGTCCCGGCTGTCAGAGTTTCAGACACCCCGAAAGTTCCGTAGGGGGTTTCGACCGCCTCACCGTTGGCGATACCTGTGAGGATATTGTTGCGGCCCACAAACTCGGCCACGAAGCGGCTGTTGGGAGCGCGGTAGATCTCACGCGAGGTACCTGTCTGAGCGATCCGGCCCTGAGACATGATCACCACTCGGTCGGCCATAGCGAAGGCCTCGGACTGCGAGTGTGTGACATAGACAAAGGTGATGCCCAGTTCACGTTGCAGGCGGGTCAACACGCCCTGCATGCGGATGACAAGGTGCGCGTCCAGAGCCGAAAGAGGCTCGTCCAGCAGCAGGACCTTGGGTTCAGTCACAAGAGAACGCGCCAGAGCAACACGCTGGCGCTGCCCGCCCGAGAGCGTGTCGACGGGACGCTCGGCAAAGTCGGCAATCTCCAGTCTCTCAAGCCATTCAAGCGCGCGGCGGCGGCGTTCGTCCGGCAAGATCTTGCGCATCTTCAAACCGAACTCGACATTCTCGCGGGCGTTCAGAAACGGGAACAGAGCGAGCGACTGCCAGACCATGGGCGTGTCGCGCTCGTGCACTGGAAGCGTGTTCGTCACACGGCCTCCAATGCGAATTTCGCCTTCGGTCGGCTGTTCCAGCCCGGCCAACATGCGCAGGGTGGTGGTCTTGCCACAGCCGGACGGCCCCATGATCGCGATGAACTCGCCCTCTACGATGCTGAGGTCCAGCTGATGCACGGCTGTAAAGTCGCCAAACCGTTTGACGACACCATTGAGAGTGACAAGAGGCTCGGTCATGTGCGTGCAACCCGGCTGATGAAGAAGACCTGCGCCAGCACGACCAGAGTCATGCTGGTCAGGAAAACAAGCGTTCCGATGGCGTTGACCCGCGGGTCGATATTACCTTGCACGATCTCGAGGATCACCACGGGCACAGTCTTGTTAAGGCCCGAAACGTACCAGGCGACGAGAAATTCGTCGAAGGAGACCGCCGCCGTCAGGCAAGCTGCCGAGATGATCGCAGGCTTGCAAAACGGCAGGATCACGTGGCGCAATGCCGTCCATTCGGATGCGCCCAGGTTCCAGGCGGCAGCCTCGAGGTTCTGGTCGATCTGGTTCAGACGCAACCGGATGATCGCCATGGCGAAAGGGTCGGTCAGGACCGAATGGGCCAGAATGATCGACCACACCTGCCCCGAGGCACCGATCTTGGATAGCCAGGCCAGCATCGCCAGAGCCATGATGATCAGTGGGATCGTCGGCGGCAGCAGGATCAGCGCGAGATATGGACCCTTGAAACGGAAGCTGTAGCGATAGTCGGTATATGCAGTGCAAAAGCCCAGAAATGTGGCAATCACACTTGTCGCAAGAGAGACAATAAGTGAGTTGCCAGCAGCCTCCCATACCTCCGGATCGGCAAAAACCTTCGCATACCAATCAGTCGTGAAACTCCCCAAGGGAATGGTCGGAAAGCGGTCCGAGTTGAACGAGAACACCACAGACGCCAGGATTGGCGAGAAGATGAAGATGAAGACCAGAGCCAGCCAGCCATAGAGGAAAACTGTCAGCGCACGGGCAGTCATCGGCGCTTCCTGTAGGCAATCCAAAGCGCTGTGGCAGCAATGGCGAACAACGTCAGCATCATGATCACAGCCACCACAGCGGCGCGCGGCCACTGCTGACCAGACTTGGTCGTATCGAAGATCAGGATCGGCAGCGTGGGGGGGGTCGAGCCGCCAAGGTAGAATGGTGCGACGAAGTCTCCGAAGCTGAGGATAAAACAGAACAGCGCTGCAATGATAAGACCCGTTTTGGCCAACGGAAGCGTGACCTCGAACATCGTCCGCATCGGCGGACAGCCGAGGTTATTGGCAGCTTGCAAGAGATTGCGGTCGATATTGGCGAGCGCGACGGTTTGCAGGATCACAACCAGCGGCAGGGTCAAAGTCAGATAGCCGACCACTGTACCAAAAGGCGTGTTGAGCATGGTGTAGGGACCAAGGCCAACGATACCAAGTCCCGCGTTGATCACACCCGATTCAGCGAGGATCACGAACCATGAGAACGTGCGCACCAGATAAGATGTGAAGAACGGAATGATGAGCAGGAAAACCGCCCAACGCCGCGTCGCCTCGGAACACCGGAACGCCAGCGCGAAAGAGGCCGGGAATGCAAGCAGTGTCGCGGTAACTGTTGCGATTGCAGCCATGCCG